>JALXER010000074.1:0-21668 GCA_027069385.1 Paracoccaceae bacterium | reverse complement strand
GTGAGGCCATGGTGTCGCAACCGGCTTTGAAGCTTGCTTCAAAGCCGCCCTTCCCGTTCGGGAAGGCTCTGTGGCAGAGGGGGGCCTTTAGGCTCCCCGAGGGCGCAGAGGGACCAGAGGGGGTTTGGCGTGATAGGATTGGGCGGCGGTGATCAGCAGGGTCAGTTTTTCCAGATCCGGCGGGCCGTCGAGCAGCACGGCGCGGTTGCCTTCATAGCGAAAGTCTTTGCCAAACAGGGCAGCAAAATCCCCGATCAGAGTAGTAGCGCAATGGCAGTATATCGCATAGCCGCCCGATTTTGGCACCCCCAGCCGGATCGGCGATCCGGACGGGGTCGCATAGCTCGGTTGGCCCCATTTCAGGCTTTCGTCCACGGGTTCGGTTGCAAGGTCGAAGATCAGGCTTCGAAGGGTCAACAGGTGCGCCCGTTCCGGTTGGGCGAACCCGTCAAAAACTGCTTTGATCCGGTCTTCCAATTGGTTGCCTCCTGATATTTGTTCCGACCCTAGCACGCCGGTTCGGGAGTTTTAAGCAGGGCTTCGGTCAGCAGGTCGGGGCTAAGCGGTTTGGGAATGCAGGATACGCGAAAATCCGGCGTGGAGGAATAGGGGTGGTTCATGGGCATCCGCCCCGAGGTGATAACGATCATTGCCAGCGGACAGCGGGACAGGCATTTTCGCACCAGGTCCCAGCCCATCTGCCCTTCGTTCAGGTGCAGGTCGGTGACCATGGCATCAAAGCGGCCCTTGCCTTCCAGCGCCTCCATCCCTGCCTCGAAGGTGGCGGCGCGCACCACTTCGAACCCGATAGAACGCAATTGCAGGGCGACAATTCCCAATGCCTCGGGGTCGTCCTCTATCAGCAGCACCTTGCCCGCGGCAGCGGCGACGGGTGACTGGGCCGGAGCGCAAAGCGGCAGGGTCAGTTGCACTTGCGTGCCCTTGTCCGGCTGGCTGGATATCTGGATATCGCCGCCGGTTTGCTTGATAAACCCATAGACCATCGACAGGCCAAGACCGGTTCCCTCGCCATTGGCGCGCGCGGTAAAGAACGGTTCCAGCGCCCGGTCCAGCACCGGCGCATCCATGCCACAGCCGTTATCGCTGACCACGATTTGCGCCGATTCAGCCGTTGTTTTCTGTACCTTGATGCGAATAACCCCCGATCCGGTCATCGCCTGATTGGAGTTCAGGCACAGGTTCAGGATGGCGCTTTCCAACTGGCCGGGGTCAACGCGAACATATAGCGGCGTTTTACACAGGTCGGTTTCCAGTTCGACCCCGTCCGACAGGCCAATCTGGATCAGCTCGCTAAGACCGGCGATCAGTTCGGTCAGTTCCACCACCTCGGGGGCCAGCGCCTGTTTGCGCGCAAAGGCCAGCAGGCGCTGGGTCAGCGAGCCGCCAATATCCACCGCGTTCGAAATACGTTGCAGCAAGGTTTCGCGGTCGGTCTTTTTGCTGCCGGTCTGCAACAAATGCACGTTGGCCGAGACCGCCGACAGGATATTGCCGAAATCATGCGCCACTTCGCCGGTGACCTTGCCAAGGCTTTCGATATGCTGGATCTGGCGTAGCCTGCCTTCCATCTTGCGCCGCTCGGTCGCGTCCGAAAACAGCCAGACCCCGCCGCCATCGGGCAGACGCGAGCAGCGCACCTCCAACACCCGCCCGTCGCTGCCGGTCACCTCGGTAAAGCCGCGAAAACCGGCATCCAGCCCCGCACCGGCGAAAGGGGTAAACTGCAAGAAACCGGCAATATCGGGCATGGCGCTCGCACCGTCCGACGGGCGCAACACCGCCTCGAAATTGGGATTGGTGGCGGTCAGGGCGCCCGTGTCATCGGTAATGGCTACCCCGTCAGAGATATTGGCGAAAATCTTTTCGAACAGCGCATTTTGCTGGTGAAGCTGGCGGTGGCTGCGATCCAGCCGCAGGGCGTTGGCGCGAAACACCCGGAAAGAGGCATGCAGCTTGCCGATTTCATCGTCATCGCGCACCTTCAGGCGCAGCTTGGTGGCGCGGTCTCCGGCGGCAAGGCGCTGCATGGCGTCGGAAATGGCGTGGATATTACGGGTTACATAGCCCGACACAAATAGCGCCGCAATCAGCGCAATGGCGATACTGGCCAGCAACGCCACCAGGATCAGCACCTTGGCAAAGCTGATAGCGGTGGCCGTGGCGCTGCGTTCGTTGGACAGAAATTCCTCGGCGTTGATGGCGAATTGTGCGGCAAGGTTTGAAATTTGCGCCGCGTTATACCGAATGCGAAACAGGGCGTTCTGGCTGTCAAGCTGGTGGGTCAGCTCGCGGCGGCGCACCGAGAACAGCCCGTTATCGCCATAGGCCAGCCCGTCCAGCCGCTGCGCCCAGTCCCAATGGGCCGGCGAGTTTTCCAGAAAGGCGAAATCACGCCGCAATTGTTGAAACCGCCGCCGCCGTTCACCCACCCCCACCAGACTGCCGGCGTGACCGGCCCCGACCAGCTCGTTGGTTTCGGTTTGCAGGGCCAGCCACAGGCGCTGGTCCGGCCCCGAGGTGGCCTCATCCGCCATCTGCCGGAAAAACCGGTTTTCCAGCGCAAACAGTTCGGCATTGAGAGCGCGGGTCTTGTCGCGCTCGACGCTTAGATTCTGGGCGGCGGCCACAAGGTCCGAAATGGCGGCCTGCATCCGCCGTACCGCCTGCGCGATTTCACCGTCAAAGGCATAGACCTCGGGCAGGTTGCGGCTGGCGCGGGTCGGCCATTCGGCCAGTACCGGTGCCAGGGCATCGACCAGCCCCTGCCCCTCTTTCTGGATCAGATAAGAGGATTGCAGATTAAGCAGATATGGCGCGGTTGTGGCCAGATCCGAGGATTGCTTGGACAGGCGTAAAGACCGGGCGACCTCGGCCAGCGTGCGCGAATGCAGGGCCTGCAAGCGGGTATCGGCGCGATCCAGCGCGTACCAGCCGATTCCACCGACAAACAGGGTGGACAGCGCCAGCAATGCCAGCGCGATCCATAATCGCGCCCGGATATCGGGGTGACGCCAGCGCAGGGTCACCGGCCCTTGCCCAGCACAAAAATATAGCCCTGCCCGCGACGGGTTTGCAAATGCACCGGTTTGGAAGGCACCGCCTCGATCTTGCGGCGCAGGCGCAGGATCAGCACATCGATGGTGCGATCGACATATTGCGACAGGTCCGACCCCAGTTCAGCCAGCAGTTTCGGGCGCGGGATAATGTCGTCGGGGTGGCGCAAAAAGTACTCCAGCAGCCGGTATTCGGCGTTGGTCAGCGGGATTTCCTCGCCGGACAGGGTGTAAAGCTGCCGTTCGGCGGTGTTCAGCACCTTGTCGCCAAAGGCAATGCCGACAGGCGCGCTCGGGGTCGGGGCAGCCGAAGTCTGGCGACCATAGCGGCGCAGCACCGCGCGGATACGGGCGACTAGCTCACGCGGGTTGAAGGGTTTCATCAGGTAATCATCGGCACCGGTTTCCAGCCCGACGATTTTGTCCACCTCGTCGCCTACACCGGTCAGCATCACGATGGGCAGATCAAAGCGTTCGCGGATATGCATGGCCAGCGACAGGCCGGATTCACCGTTTAGTTTCAGATCGATCAGGGTAAGATCAACCGCCGGATCGGGGCCAAGCGCATGAAAATCGTGACTGCCGGTCAGCAAGATCGGGTCGAACCCGTTTTCGAAAAGCAGGGATTCCAGCGCAAGGCGCATATCGCTATCGTCATCGATAACGGCAATTTTTGCCCGGTATTCCGATGGTGGGTTGTTCAAAACACTCCGGCCCTGTGCGGCCCCTCCTGCCTGCTCATGGCCGTAGTTATGCACTATTTTGCGGGTTAAGCGAATGATTCTTGGCTTACAAAGTTGCGATGCCGGGCGGGTTCTGAAACATTGTTAACATAAATACCGCTGGCTTGAAGGTTTGTTAATGGAGCACGATTCGCCAATTGATGCGGCGCGGGCGTAGGCTTGACCCATAAGGGTGCAGCCCGAAAAAGGGTTGGCCAATGATAACCAACGGAGGAAACCATGAAGAAACTATCATTTATCGGCGCCGCATTGCTGGCCAGTACGGTACTGGCGGGTCAGGCTGGCGCGCAGGAACTGAACGTGATTTGCTCAAACGAGCAGGACTGGTGCGACCTGATGGTCAGCAATTTCGAAGACGCCACCGGCATTGACGTATCGATGGTGCGCAAATCCACCGGTGAAACGCTGGCGCAGGTGCGTGCCGAAGCAGGCAACCCGACCTTTGACGTATGGTGGGGCGGCACCGGTGACCCGCATCTGATCGCGGCATCCGAAGGGCTGACGCAGCCGTCGGGCGCGGATACGTCCGAATTGCTGGGCTGGGCCGTGAACCTTGCTGAAATCTCCGAAGGGCGCACGATCGGCATTCATCTGGGTGTGTTGGGCATTGCCTATAACCGTGAAATTCTGGCCGAAAAAGGCATAGAGCCGCCGGCCTGCTGGCGCGACCTGACCAACCCGGCCTATGCGGGCGAAATTCAGGTGGCAAACCCGAATTCCTCGGGCACCGCCTATACCGAACTGGCCACGCTGGTACAGGTATTTGGCGAGGATGACGCCTTTAGCCTGCTGCAGGAAATCGGTGCCAATGTGAACACCTATACCAAATCCGGCTCGGCTCCGTCCAAGGCGGCGGCGCGCGGTGAAACCGGTATTTCGATCGGGTTTGAACATGACATGGTCAAGCTGAAACTGGCCGGTTTCCCGCTGGAAATCGTATCGCCCTGCGAAGGCACCGGTTACGAGGTTGGCGGCGTCAGCATCATTCAGGGTGCGGAAAACTTTGACGAAGCCGTGCAATGGGTCAATTTCGTGCTAAGCGCCGATGCGCAGTCGGCCGGGCCCGAAGTGGGCGTTTATAACGTTCCGTCCAACAGCAATGCCATTCTGCCCGACGAAGCTCCGGCGGTCGAATCGATCAAGCTGATCGACTATGACTTTGGCACCTATGGTTCCTCGGATACCCGCGCGCGCCTGCTGGCCCGCTGGGACGAAGAAGTGAAACCGCAGGGCTAACCCCCGCTATGGCGCGCGGGCTTTTCCGCGCGCCAAACTTTTAGGATTTTCCCATGAAACGTACCACCGGCCTTTGGCTGCTGATCGGCCTGTTCGGCTATGCTGTTTTGCCCTGGTATGCGCTAAAGCGCGGGTTCTGGTCGTTCGAATGGGTTTCGCAGTTTGGCCAGCAAATCTCGGCGTCCGCATTGTTTCAGGTGCTGAATTTTGGCCGGTTCTGGCTGGCACCGGCGGGGGTGGCGCTGCTGGTTGCCGCCGTGCTGCTGACGATGAACAACCCGGTCAAACGGTCGCGCTGGACGGCGCTGGCGGCATTGGTCGGACTGATAATGACCGCGCTGCAAGGGCTGATTATCGTGCGCGGCGGGCCTCAGGCCTTTGGCGATTTCTTTGCTTTTGGCGGTATGGAGAACGGGCAGCTCGGCTTTGGGGCTGGCGCATTTGTCTTGCTGCTATCCCTGCTGTTTGTGCTGACAACCGCGATTTCGGGCATGGGGAAAGGGCGGGGAGACGCCTTTGTGGTAGGCCTGATCGGCCTGATCATTGCGCTGGTTGGCGTGTTTGTGTTTTTCCCCGTGGTGCATATCCTGATCCGGGCATTCGAAACACCCGACGGGTTTTCCCTGACCGCCTTTTTACCCCGGCTGTTTTCCTCCGATATCTGGGGGCTTGGCTGCCTGAGTGGCACCTCTTGCGGGCCGGGGATCAATTCGGTGGTGCTGGCGATCCTGACCGGCGCCACCTCTACCGCGCTGGGGCTTTCCTTTGCGCTGATCTTTACCCGCACCGACTTTCGCGCCAAAAAGCTGCTGCGGCTGCTGACCGTTATTCCCATTGTTACCCCGCCATTCGTGATCGGGCTGGCGCTGATCCTGTTATTTGGCCGCACCGGAGCGGTCACAGGCCTGTTTGCCGACCTGTTTGACGTGGAAAAAACCCGCTGGATTTATGGTTTTGACGGGGTGTTTCTGGCGCAGGTTCTTTCCTTTACACCCATCGCCTTTCTGGTGCTGATCGGCGTGGTCGAAGGGGTTTCGCCAAGCATGGAGGAAGCCTCGCAGACCCTGAACGCCAACCGTTGGCAGACCTTTCGCTATGTTTCCCTGCCGCTGATGCGCCCCGGGCTGGCCAACGCCTTTTTGCTCGGGTTTATCGAGAGCCTGGCGGATTTCGGCAACCCGCTGGTGCTGGGGGGCAATTTCGACGTGCTGTCAACCGAGATCTATTTCTCTATTGTCGGAACCGTGGCCGATGCCTCGGGTACGGCGATTCTGTCGATTGCGCTGCTGATGCTGACCTTGGGCGCATTTATTATCCAGCGGCAATGGGTGGGCAAGAAATCCTATGCCACCGTTACCGGCAAGGGCGATTCGGGTCGGCATTCGGCGCTAAGCAAAGGTGTGAAAACCGCCTGCTATGCCACCGCCTTGCCCTGGGCCGCCTTTACGGCGGTGGTCTATAGCATGATCATTTTCGGCAGCTTTGTGAAGCTGTGGGGCTATAATAACAGCTTTACCTTTGACCACTATATCCGCGCTTTCGGGATCAAGCATACGGCGCATGGCTGGCGGTTTTCGGGGGTGGCGTGGGACAGCTATTTTACCACATTGACCATCTCTTCGATTGCCGCACCGCTAACCGCGCTTTTGGGGTTGGCCACCGCTTACCTGCTGGTGCGCCAGAAGTTCGCCGGCAAGAACATATTCGAGTTCAGCACCATGCTCAGCTTTGCCATCCCGGGAACGGTGATCGGGGTGTCGTATATTCTGGCGTTCAACTTCCCCCCGATAGAGCTGACCGGTACCAGTATCATCCTGATTATCGTGTTTGTGTTCCGCAATATGCCCGTGGGCGTGCGCGGCGGTATCGCCGCCATGAGCCAGCTTGACAAAAGCCTTGACGAGGCCAGCATTACCCTTGGCGCCAATAGCTTTACCACCGTGCGGCGGGTGATCACCCCGTTGCTTGGTCCGGCTATTCTGGCGGCGCTGACCTATAGCTTTGTGCGGGCGATAACCTCGGTCAGCGCGGTGATCTTTCTGGTCTCGGCCAAGCACAACATGGCCACGTCATTTATCGTCGGACGGGTTGAGAACGGCGAATTCGGCATTGCCATTGCCTATTCCGCCGTGCTGATCGTTACAATGATCACCGTTATTGTCCTGCTGCAACTGCTGATCGGGCGGCGCAAACTGCGGGCCTCGGACCGCGTTGAAACCTGAATCGGAGAGAGAAATGAACCTGAACACCCCCGGCTCGGTTGTATTCGAGAATGTCGTCAAGAAATATGGCGAGGTCACGGCGCTGAAGGCGCTGAACCTTACCGTCGAACCGGGCACGCTGGTCACGCTGCTCGGCCCGTCGGGATGCGGTAAAACCACCACGCTGCGGCTGATCGCCGGGTTGGAGGCAGCCACGTCGGGCAAGGTGATTATCGGGGGCAAAGATGTGACCCACCTTTCCGCTACCTATCGCGCCGTGTCGATGGTGTTTCAGTCCTATGCGCTGTTTCCGCACATGACGGTACGCCAGAACGTTGCCTATGGCCTGACCGTCAAAGGCATGAACAAGCGCGAGGCGGCAGGCAGTGCGGATGCGGGCCTGGAAATGGTCGGGCTAAAGGGGTTTGGCGACCGGCTGCCCAGCGAGTTGTCGGGCGGGCAGCAACAGCGCGTCGCAGTGGCGCGCGCCATTGTGCTTGAACCCGAGGTGCTGTTGCTCGACGAGCCGCTATCCAACCTCGATGCCAAGCTGCGCCGCCATGTGCGCGAGGAAATCCGCCAGATCCAGCAGGAACTGGGGCTGACCGCGGTGTATGTTACCCACGATCAGGAAGAAGCCATGGCAGTTTCCGACCGGATTATCGTGATGCGCAATGCCGAAATAGCGCAAGAAGGCAACCCGCACGACCTGTATGAACGGCCCAACTCCGCCTTTATCGCCGATTTTATCGGTGACGCCAATCTGGTTGACTGCGAGGTGATTTCGACCTCGGACAAAGGGGCCGAGGTGGCCATATCCGGCCAGCAACTGCTGATCCCTAACGAGTTCAACCACAAAGGCAACGCAAAACTGGTACTGCGCCCGCACCACATCCAGCTATCGGATGGTGGTGAAGGGTTCGAGGGCAATATCACCTATGCCGCCTATCTGGGAAACCAGGTCCAGTATACGATCGACGGCGCGCTGGGTCCGCTTTTCGTCATCACCGACATTACCAGCAACCCGTTTTCAACCGGCCAGAATGTGCGGATTTCCTTTGATCCGCGCAAAGCACGTCTGGTTGCCGGTTAGATGAAGCGGCTGGTTTTCTGCGATATTGATGGCTGCCTCGGGCCGGGCAAGCATATCGGATTTGATCTGGGCGGGCTGGCGCGGGTTCGTGGCCTGATTGCCGATCTGGCCGCGCAAGGCACCGGATTCTGCCTGTGTACCGGACGACCGCAACCCTTTGCCGAAGCAATGAGCCAGATTGTCGATGTGCAGGCCCCGTTTATCTGCGAGAATGGCGGCATGGTTTTCACCCCCGCGACCGACCGCGCCACCGGTATTGCGCCGCTGGCCGACCTGACGGCGCTGGGCGAATTGCGCGCGGCGCTGGACCCCGAGGAATTCATATTCGAGGTTGGGAACGAGTTTTCCCTGTGCCTGTCATGGGACGGTATTCTGCAACAGCCCCACTCGGTTATTACCGCGCGCCGCATGGAAATGGCGCAACAATTCGCGCATCTCGGCCTGAACTGGACCAACTCCCACACCTCGATCGATGTCACCCCTAACGGAATCAGCAAGGCAAGCGGCGTGGCGCATGTCCTGTCACTATATGGTCTGAGCGCGGCGGATGCCGTGGCCATCGGAGACAGCCATAACGACCTGAGCATGCTTGCCATGGTAGCCCACCCCATGTGTCCGGCGAACGCCACCGACGAGGTAAAAGCCCTGTGCAAAACCGTTGCCACCACTACGCAGACCGCAGGGGTTGCCGAGCTGTTGGAAGGACTGCTTGAGCGCGATTAACTTGTTGAAATTACAATAATAATTGGCGGGTTAACTGAACCACTAAACCGGTTTAGTGGTTCAGTTAACCCGCCAAAACCCGACCCTTAATGACCGGCGTATTGCTGGCTAAACGCCCTGATCCAGGCGGGTTTTACTGGTGGGGTCAAAATAGCTGGCTTTGGCCAGATCCAGATCGAAGCGCGCCTCGACCCCGACCGGCACCTCCACCCCCGCCGGAACCCGCGCCGTTATCCGCTGGCCAGCCAAAAGCGCCGTGACATACTGGTCACTGCCGGCCAGTTCTACCTCTTGGACCATCAGGGGCACCGACTGGCCCAGCGAGATGTGCTCGGGGCGAATGCCAAACAGCACCGGCCCCGACATTGCCGCCCTTGGGCGCGGGTCAAACAGCTCGACCCCGTTCGAGAACGTCACCCGCACCCCGTCGCGGCTGGCGCTGGCCTGTGCGGGGATCAGGTTCATCGGCGGGCTGCCCATGAAATCGGCAACAAAGGTGTTGGCAGGCGCATCATAAATCTGCGTCGGAGTCCCGAATTGCTGCACCACCCCGCCCTTAAGCACCGCAATACGGGTTGCCATGGTCAGGGCCTCGATCTGGTCATGGGTAACATAGACGATCGAAGCGCCAAGGGTCTTGTGCACCCGCCGGATTTCGGCGCGCATTTCGACGCGCAGCTTGGCGTCGAGGTTGGAAAGCGGCTCGTCAAACAGGAACAGGCGCGGGTCGCGCACCAAGGCCCGCCCCATGGCCACCCGTTGCCGCTGCCCGCCCGACAGTTGCGCGGGCTTGCGTTCCAGCAAGGGTTCGATTTGCAACAGCCGCGCCACATCGGCGGTCTTTTGCGCCCGTGTCGCCGAATCGACCCCGCGCACCTTCATGCCAAAGGTGATGTTTTCGGCAATGGTCATGTTGGGATAGAGCGCATAGGACTGGAACACCATGGCGATATCGCGATCCTTGGGCGGCACGTCATTCATGGTCTTGCCGCCGATTTTCAGCTCGCCAGCGGTGATTTCCTCTAGCCCAGCAATGCAGTTCAGCAAGGTGGACTTGCCGCAGCCCGACGGGCCGAGCAGCACCAGAAATTCGCCCTTTTGCATCGACAGGCTGATATCCCTTAGCACCTCGACAGTGCCAAAGCTTTTGCAAAGACCCGAGATTTCCAGTACCGCGGTCATGGTGCCCTCATTTCTGCGCCAGCGGCGCGGTGGATTGGCGCAGGATCAGGTCAACCGGCGCGATCTGTTTTACCGGCGCTTTGGTCGTGCCATCGACGATACCGCGCAGCATTTTCGCCAGCGCCGTGCCCGCGTCGCGGATCGGAGAGCGCGTTACGGTCAGCGGCACACTGAAATTCTCGGTTTTGATCGAGGACAACCCGTCATCATGGCTGATCACCGAAATATCGCGCCCGATGGTCAGACCCCGTTCGTGCATGGCGCGCTGCGCGCCCAGCGCCAGCAGCATGGACGAGCACATCACCGCGCTGGGCGGATCGGCGCGGTCCAGCAGCGCGGCCATCCGGGCATAGCCGACCTCCTCGGTCATGGTGTCCTGCACCAGCAATTCGGGGAACATCAGCAGCCCGTGGCGCGCATGGGCCGCGGCAAATCCGGCGTTGCGCTGCACCGCGAACATCGCATCCGGCGTGCCGTTCAACAACGCAATCCGCCGGTGGCCCAGTTGCAGCAGGTAATCAGCAGCCCGGTCAAACGCACCCATATTGTCGATGTCATAAAAGCTGTAATCGCGGCTGTTTTCGCATTGCCCATGCACCACAAAGGGAAAATTCATGTCCTGCAGGGCGGCGATGCGCGGGTCGTTCTTTTTGGGGGCCGAGACGATAAACCCGTCCACCTTGCCCGCATTGGCAAACCGTTTGAACGTGGCGGCCTGATTTTCAGGCGTGGCGGCGGTCATGACGATATCGATTTCCGCATCGGCCAAGGCGCGGGTCAGACCGGCCAGATATTCGGTAAAATGCGGGTCGATCAGCATTTGATCGCCCGAAGTCACAATCACCCCGAACGCCCCCGCCCGACCGGTGGCCAGACGCTGCGCGCTGGAATTGGGCCGATAATCGAGCGCCCGCGCCGCCGCCTGCACCCGTTCGCGGGTCGCCGGTTTCACCGATTTATAGCCGTTCAAGGCACGGCTGACGGTGGCTTGTGACAGGCCCAGATGGTCGGAAAGGGTTTTCAGGTTGGTCAAGGGTTGCTCCGCATTCTTCCGGCCTGATTATGTAAAGCGCTTTAGAAATTGTCAAATACTTCTTTACAAACAACCCTATTGACAGGGATTGATTCGCATGTCTTTTATGAAAGCGCTTACATTTACTCCGGATCAGCCTATGAATCAAACCTTACAGCCCGACAGAAACGACGCGGATTGGTGGCGTGGATGTGCGATTTATCAGGTCTATCCGCGCAGTTTTCAGGACAGCAACGGTGACGGGATCGGCGATTTGCGCGGGGTAACCGCCCGCCTGCCGTATATTGCCTCGCTCGGGGTTGATGCGGTTTGGCTGTCGCCGTTCTTCACCTCGCCGATGGATGACATGGGCTATGACGTGGCGGATTATTGCGATGTGGACCCGATGTTCGGCACGCTGGCCGATTTCGATGCCCTGCTGGAAACCGCCCATGATCTGGGGCTGAAGGTGATGATCGATCAGGTGTTATCGCATTGCTCGGACCAGCACCCGTGGTTCAAGGAAAGCCGCGCCAGTAGGGATAACCCCAAGGCGGACTGGTTTGTCTGGGCCGATCCGAACCCCGACGGCACCCCGCCCAATAACTGGCTTTCGGTTTTTGGCGGGCCGGCGTGGGAATGGGACGGGACAAGGCGGCAGTTTTATATGCACAATTTCCTCGCCTCCCAGCCCGACCTGAATTTCCACAATCCCGCGGTGCAGGATGCCTTGCTTGAAACCGTGCGCTTCTGGCTGGATCGCGGCGTTGACGGGTTTCGGCTGGATACGGTGAATTTCTATTTCCACGATGCCGAGTTGCGATCAAACCCGCCCGCACATCCCGGCGGCAACGCGGATGCGCCCGAAACCAACCCCTACGGCATGCAGGACCACATCTATTCCAAGTCGCGCCCCGAGAATATCGGGTTCCTGCGCCGCTTTCGGGCCTTGCTGGATGAATACGACAACCGCGCCTCGGTCGGAGAAGTCGGCGACGGCGCGCGCTCGTTGCAGATTGTCGGTGCCTATACCCAAGGCGACGACAAATTGCACATGTGCTATACGTTCGACCTGCTCGGCCCCGACTTTTCCGCCGCGCATTTCCAGGGCGCGGTTGAACGCTTTGAAAACGCGGTTGCCGATGGCTGGGTCTGCTGGGCGTTTTCCAATCACGATGTCATTCGCCACCTGACCCGCTGGCAACGCCCGGGCGACGACCCCGCCCATCTGGCCAAATTCGCCATTACCCTGCTAAGCGCCCTGCGCGGCACCATCTGTATCTATCAGGGCGAAGAGCTGGGCCTGCCCGAATCCGACGTGGCGTTCAAAGACCTGACCGACCCTTACGGTATCCGGTTCTGGCCTGCTTATAAGGGCCGCGACGGCTGCCGCACCCCGATGGTCTGGGAGGCCGACGCGCCCAATGCCGGATTTACCACGGGCAGGCCCTGGTTGCCGGTGTTTCATGCGGAACGCGCGGTCGATACCCAGGGGCCGGATTCCGTTCTGGCGGCCTATCGCGACTTGCTGGCCTTTCGCAATGCGCATCCGGCCATGCGCACCGGCGATATCGCCTTTTTGCCCGCCAAAAACAACTTGCTGGCCTTTACCCGCAAAACCGGTGCCGAGACCCTGCTTTTCGTGTTCAACCTGAACCGCGAACCGGCGCAATGGCATGCGCCCGACGGCATGGCTTTTGGCGCCAACCTTACCCCCGGATTTTCCGCCACAGCGGGCGATTCAACCGTGAACCTGTCAGGGCTGGATGCGTTTTGCGCCCGCCTTTAACCGAACATTAGGGAGGAACAAATGTTCAAAAAACTAACGTTAGGGGCCGCGCTTGCCGCCGCTACCATGCTTTCGACCCCCGCTTTCGCACTGGAAGAAGGCACCTTGCTGATCTGGATCAACGGCGACAAAGGCTATGAGGGCCTGCAAGCCATCGGCGATATGTTCGAGGCCGAACTGGGCGTGCCCGTCGTGGTCGAACACCCCGAAAACGTCACCGACAAATTCCAGCAGGCCGCGGCGAACGGGCAAGGGCCGGATATCTTTATCTGGGCGCATGACCGGTTTGGCGAATGGGCTGCGGGCGGGTTGATCAGCCCGGTTGAACCCAGTCAGGCCGTGATTGATAACACCTTTGCCTTTACATGGGATGCGATGCAGTTTGACGGGAAAACCTGGGGCTATCCGATTTCGGTAGAGGCCGTGGGCCTGATTTACAACAAGGATCTGGTGCCGACCCCACCCGAAACCATGGAAGAAATCGCCGATATGGATATTCCCGGTGTGACCGCGAATATCATGTGGGACTATAACAACACCTATTTCACCATGCCCTTGCTGATGGCCGGTGGCGGCTATGCCTTCCAAAAGGTGGACGGGTCTTATGACGGCTCCGATACCGGGGTCAACAATGCCGGTTCTGTTGCCGGTGTCAGCCTGATCAAGGACATGATCGACAACGGGGTTATGCCTGCGGGCGTGGATTACGGCGTGATGGACGCGGCGATCAACAAGGGCGAAACCGCCATGGTGATCAACGGCCCGTGGGCGTGGTCAAATCTGGAGGCCTCGGGGATCAATTTCGGCGTGGCACCAATCCCGAGCGTCGCGGGCAACCCGTCGCGGTCATTTGTCGGTGTGCTGGGTGCGGTGATTAACGCGGCCAGCCCCAACAAGGATCTGGCGGTTGAATTTATCGAGAACTATATGCTGACCGATGCGGGCCTTGCCAGCATCAACGACGATACCGCCCTTGGTGCCGTGGCCAGCATCTCGTTTGCCGCGACGCTGGAAGGCGACGCCAATATCGCCGCGACGCTGTATAACGCCGAACATGGTGTTCCGATGCCTTCTAACCCTGAAATGGGTAAATTCTGGGGTGCAATGGGTCCGGCGCTGACCGCCGTAACCACCGGTCAGCAGGGTGTCGAAGAGGCGCTGAACGATGCCGCCGCGCGCATTCTTGCCGAATAAGTGACCGGTTCGGAGCGGCCTCGCGCTGCTCCGAACCCCTTGGAACCCATGACAGAACTTGCAACAATCCCAAACTGGCGCGGCTTGCTCGGCAAGGCCGTTATTCTGCTTGTCGGGCTGGGGTTTTTGTATCTGGTCTGGGGTCTTTACATGCTGGGAGAGCCGCTTTTTGCGGTGATTGCCTTTGCCGTGGGCGCGATTGGTGTCTCGTTCTTTTGGTCTGCAAGGTTTTACAAACTGCGCTTTGTCTATCCGGCCATCGCGGCGGTGTTTCTGTTTATCCTGCTGCCGGTGCTTTATACTTCGGCGATCGGGTTTACCAATTTTGGCGCGCGCAATCTGCTCAGCTTTGAACGGGTGCAGAGCTATCTTTTGTCGCAACGCGAAACCGACGCCGCCAGCAAACGCCCGTTTGCGCTGATCGCCCAAGGGGACGGGTTTCGGGTGTACCTGCCCCAAGACAAGGGCCGTCCGGCGCTGCTGACCGGGTTGATTGATGGCGACACGGCCACCGCGCAGCCCTCGGCTACGCCGCCCGAGGCCCTGCCGATGCGCGCGGTCATTCAAAACAAGGCGATGCTGGAAGGCCTGACCATCACCACGCCCGACGGGCCGCTGACCATGGCGGGGTTGCGCGCTTTTGCGGCCTCGCAACCCAGCTATACCCCGGGGCCGGACGATACGCTGATCGCGATTGACGGCAGCGTGCTAACCCCCAATCATGACCTTGGCCTGTACCAGCTTGAAAACGGAGAAACCATCGCGCCGGGCTGGCGGGTGGGCGTGGGGTTTGACAATTTTGTCAAGGTGTTGACGGCAGAAGGCATTCGAGGCCCGATCTTCAAGGTGTTCCTCTGGACCACGGTTTTTGCGGCGCTTTCGATGGTGTTTACCTTTTCGGTGGGCATGGGGCTGGCGGTTATTCTGGAATGGAAGCACCTGCGTTTTGCCGGTCTGTACCGCGTGCTGCTGATCCTGCCCTATGCGGTGCCGGCGTTTATCTCGATCCTTGTGTTTCGCGGGTTGTTCAACCAGAATTTCGGCGAAATCAACCTGATCCTGTCCACCCTGTTCGGCATTTCCCCCGACTGGTTTACCAGCCCCAACCTGTCGCGCGCCATGCTGCTGCTGGTCAATACATGGCTGGGCTATCCTTACATGATGCTGCTGGCCGCCGGGTTTTTGCAAGCGGTGCCGCGCGACCTTTACAAGGCGGCAGCGCTGGAAGGCTCGGGCGCGGTGCGGAACTTTTTCTCGATCACCTTGCCGCAGATCCTGCCGCCGTTTGTGCCGCTGCTGATTTCGAACTTCGCGTTCAACTTTAACAACGTCGTGCTGATCCTGCTGCTGACGCGCGGCGGGCCGGACATGCCCGGCACGCTGGTAACGGTGGGGTCTACCGACCTGCTGGGGTCGTTTACCTTTCGCCTTGCTTTCCAGAATTCGGGGCAGGATTTCGGCATGGCAGGCGCAATTTCCACGCTGATTTTCATCGTCACCGGCGCGATTGCCTATTACAATTTCAAGGCCATGCAGAAATACGCAGCCAAAAAGGGGGCTGGTCATGGTTGAGGACCAGAAATCGCTGCGGCTGCGCAAGGTGCTGGCGCACGGGTTTATGATCGGGTTTATCATCCTGATCATGTTCCCGTTTCTGATGGTGCTGTCGATTTCGTTCCGCGAGGGCAACTTTTCGACCGGTTCATTGTTGCCGCAAAACCCGACATTTGAACATTGGTCGCTGGCCTTTGGCATTCCGTTCGAACGTGCGGACGGCACCATTGTTGATCCACCCTTTCCGGTAATGCTGTGGCTGTGGAACTCTATCAAAATCGCGCTGGTCTCCAGCGCCGGTATTCTGGCCCTGTCCACCACTGCCGCCTATGCCTTTGCGCGGATGCGGTTTCGCGGGCGCGGCATGATGCTGGACACCTTGCTGATTATCCAGATGTTCCCCGCCGCGCTGACGGTGATCGCGATTTACGCCATATTCGATGCGCTGGGCCAGGTGGTGCCGTGGCTGGCGATTGACCATCATCCGGCGCTGATCCTGACCTATATGTCGGCCATCACCCTGCATATCTGGACGATAAAGGGCTATTTCGAGAGCATCGACCCCGCCATCGACAAGGCCGCGCAAATTGACGGAGCCACCCCGTGGCAGGCGTTCCGCTATATCTTTTTGCCGCTGTCGCTGCCCATTCTTGCCATTGTTTTTATTCTGGCCTTTATCTTTTTGATCAATGAATATCCGGTGGCTTCGGTGTTGCTGCGCCAGACAGACCAGATGACCCTAGCCGTGGGCGCGCGCCAGTACCTGTACGAGCAAAAATACCTGTGGGGCGATTTCGCCGCCGCCGCCATCCTGTCGGGCCTGCCGATTACCGTGCTGTTTCTGGCTGCGCAAAAATTCCTGATTTCGGGCCTATCCGAAGGCGGGGTAAAGGGTTAGGGTCGGGAGTCAATCACCGAAAGGCGACCCCTTGCCCCGAAAACACTCCGGCCCTGTGGTTTTTCAGATCGGGTTCAACCGGTGTGGCACCCGATACCTGACCGAATTGTTTTCGCTGAACGGGTATAATGCGCGCCATTGGGCCAATGGCTCTATCGCCGAGGACATCGCCTATGCCATCGCCACTGACCGTAAACCGCTGGCCCATTGGCCCCAAACCGTGTGCTTTGCCAATATGGAATGCGTTCACAAGCTGCACCGCCCGCCGATAACCGCCTTCAAAGAATACGCCTTTCTGCACCGCTGGTTCCCCGACGCGGTTTTCATTCTGAACGAACGCGACGTGGATGCATGGATCAACAGCCGGTTAATCTATCTGGGGGGGCAGTACAAAGACTTGTGGGCGCATCATCTGGGGGTTGATGTGGCTGAGCTTGGCGAGATCTGGCGGGCCGAATGGGCGGACCATATCGCGGCAGCGACCAGCTATTTCAAGGGCAACCCGCGCTTTATCCGGCATAATTTTGACCATGACCGCCCCGAGGCTCTGGCCGCCTTTCTGGCGCAGTGGTTTACCCTTGACCGGTTTCCACCCCACAAGCCGGACGGGCGCACCAGCCGGCAGAAATTCGGCAGGGCCATTCTGCATACCGGCCCGAACCGGCCACGGGATAACCGCTTTGTTCAGGATGTTGTGGTGCATTGTCTGGGCCAGCCCGCCACACCGGCACCGTTGATAACGCGTCGGAATGCCAGCAGGATTTATGCGAAATGGGATGGGGGGGCTTTGATTGTCAACGCGGACGGCACCCGACTGCCCATCGGCTTTGATCCGGCGGGCCATTGTCGCGCCAAACCGCGGACCATCAAAATGGATCGGGTCGAGGGGGTGATCAACGAGATGCTGGCGTTGGGTCTGCGCGGGCCGGTTGCCATTGATATGCAGGATGCCCGACGGTTTGGAACCAGCGACGAAACCACGGTTCGCGGGCCGTTGCTGGTCTATAACCGCCGGACCAACGCTAAAAATCTGGTTCTGTGGCCCCTGCCCGCCTACCACACCCAAGGGGCCGAGCATTTTGTGCATCAAACCCCGATTGATCCGATCCCGTTTGCCGGGAAACACGACAAGGCGGTCTGGCGCGGCAATCTGACCGGCACCCCCAATCGCGCCCTTGCTCCTGACACGCCCAGGCGACGCATGGCCAATATCATCCTTGCCGAGGTCCAGAAAACCGATGACGAGGAAACCCTGATGGCCCTGCGCCAAGAGCTGATGGGCATCACCCGCTATAGTCTGGTCACCCGCCACCATTTTTCCGACAGCATCGACGCGGCCTTTGCCCTGCGGCCCAATTTCAAAGAGGTCAGCAAATCGCCGCTGCTATCGATGTTTTGCAAGGGCAGGGTCAGGCCGGACTGGTTTTACAAAAGCAAATATATTCTGAGCCTGTCGGGCAATGACACCGGCTCCAACTTTCTGCTCGGGGCCAATTCCAACTCGGTTGTCCTGAAAGAGGAGGACGGATGGGAGTTGTTCTATACCTCGCAGTTTCGCCCGTGGGAACATTATATCCCGCTTGAACTTGGCGCGCTGGACATAGAGGAAAAGCTGGAATGGGCCAAAGCCAACCCCGCCGCCTGTATGGAAATGAGCAAGGCCGCCCGCGAGGTCTGCGCCAAATTCGCCACCCCCGCCAACCGCGCCGCCATTCTGGGTGCCGTTTTCGAGGCCATCACCGCCCGCCAGAACCCGTGGACTATTCGTCCAGCAACGCCGCCCGAGTCTGAGAGCTGAATTCGCGCCGGTACAACACCGCTAGGGTGGACAGCGTGGCCAGCAGCAACGGCACAGGGCCAACCAGCCACGCAAGGGTGGCAAGGGCAAAATAGACCGCACGCAACCCCCGGTTAAAGCTGCGCGCCGCGTTGGTATTCAACTGCGCCGCCTTGTTGGCAAAACGGATAGCCTCGGGGTTGTCGGGGTCGCCGGGCACCGCAGCCAGCACCACGGCGCAATAGCCGAACACCCGATGCGACCAGACGAATTTCAAAAAGGCGCTGACAAGGATCAGCGTGACCAGCGCCAGCTTTGCCTCCCACACGCCGCGCGGGGCGCTCAGATTGTCGCTCAGGTCGGCGGCAAGTTTCTGCAACCGGTCCGCATTGCCCAGCAGCGCCACCGAACCGCCAATGGCGATCATCGTGGCCGAGGTGAAAAACGCCGCGCCCTGCCGCAAGGTGGCCAGAATCTGCACATCGATCACCCGGTTTTCACGGCTGACCATTTCGACCATCCAGCGGGCGCGATAATCGGCAATCAGCGAATGGGTCGATCTTTTGGCCCCGTCGCGCTCTACCAGCCAGCCGATCAACGGCCAGCCCGCCAGCAGCATCGCAATGGCGATGCCGTCCAGCAGGTCAAATAACCCGAGCAACTGGGGTAAATCAAACGTCATACCCGCACATAGCCGGTTTTGCGCGTCTTTAAAACGGAAAAATCAGTCGTTCATCGCCATTTGCGCGTCGGGCGTCGCGGTGCATGGCCCGCTTGCACAGGTCACGGCGTCGGCGCTTAGCATCAGCTCTCCGAATACCGTATCGACGATATAGAACCCGTCTTTAAAGGCGACAAGCTCGCCGGTTACAAAGGCGCTGCCGTCAACGGAATTTAGGGTGATCTGTTCGGCCTGCACTGCAAATCCGGCAATTGCCAAGCCAAGGGCCAACGCGGCCGCGCGTTTAATCGTTTTCATCGTTACTCTCCGTACACATCGGGCCAACAAGCCCGGTTAATGATTACTAACATATAGGATTTTTGCCGAAAATGCAAACCCCGTCGCCCAGCAGGTGACGTGACGTCACTTTTCGTGCATCTGCGGGTTGTTTCGTGCATCCGAATAGGTTAGGGCATTCGCGTCCATTCTTTGAACAGGAAACTCACAATGAAGAAATTATTTACATTCGGGCTATTTGTTATTGCCATTGCCTTGGGGGCCAATACCGCGGCTGCCCGTGGCCGCATTCCATACGGAACGATAGAATCCATGACGGTTTTCGGGCCGACCAAGCTGGTTGGCAATGATGGCGAGGCATTGACTCTTTGCGTGTTGCGCACCAAGTACCATCTGGTTTTTCTGGGGGCGTGGAGCGAGCAAACCTTTGTTTTTGCCGGAAATAACTGCGATACCGATTCCTATTACGCGATCACCCGGACCGATCTGGTGCAGGCGCGCAAAGATGGCGACATAGAGGCCGGCACCCCGGACAAGCCGCCGCTTACCTTTGATTTCATCTTTTACGGGTTTTCGCTGTGGTGGGCCGGTCTGGGGCTGGTTGTGTTGCTTTGGCTGAAATCAAAGATGTTTCCCAAGCCCCGGTTAGAGGCCTGAACGCATTGAATTCGGCGTGGTTTCGCCCTAGCATTCCGAAAGGATCATGTGAAAGGCCACCCCATGCAGATGCCCAGCCCCGATGCATCGATACTTGCGAACAAGGCGGCGATTGTGGCGCGCTTGCAGCAGGTATTGCCGCTTGATGCGGTTATCACCGACCCGATAGAGGCGAGGGTTTACGAATGCGACGCGCTGTCGGCTTA
Source organism: Paracoccaceae bacterium (assembly GCA_027069385.1). Taxonomy (GTDB): domain Bacteria; phylum Pseudomonadota; class Alphaproteobacteria; order Rhodobacterales; family Rhodobacteraceae; genus UBA3077. Next base: position 1,371 of record JALXER010000074.1, on the reverse strand, counting down.
TGCCTGCACGCCCCTTGCGGTGGTCTTGCCCGCCAGCACGGCGCAGGTGGCCGCGGTGTTGGCCGCCTGTCACGAAATGGGGGTGCCGGTGGTACCGCGCGGGGCCGGGACTTCGCTGGCGGGCGGAGCGCTGCCCACGGCAGATAGCGTGGTGCTGGGCGTGGCGCGGCTGAACGCGGTGTTGGAAACCGATTACGACAACCGTTTTATTCGCGTGCAGTCGGGGCGCACCAATCTAAGCGTCACCGGTGCGGTGGAAAGCAACGGGTTTTTCTATGCGCCCGACCCCTCGTCGCAACTTGCCTGCGCGATTGCGGGCAATATTGCCATGAATTCGGGTGGGGCGCATTGTCTGAAATACGGGGTAACCACCAACAACCTGCTGGGCGTGACGCTGGTAACCATGGCAGGAGAGGTGGTCGAGATTGGTGGCGCGCATCTGGACGCGGGCGGCTATGACCTGCTGGGGCTGGTCTGTGGCTCCGAAGGGCAATTGGGCGTGGTGACCGAGGCAACCCTGCGCATTCTGGCCAAGCCCGAGGGCGCGCGGCCGGTGCTGATCGGCTATGACAGCAACGCGGTGGCGGGGGCATGTGTGGCGGATATCATCAAGGCGGGGATTTTACCCGTGGCGATCGAATTCATGGACCGGCCGGTCATCCGCGCCGCCGAGAATTTTACCCATGCGGGCTATCCCGATGTGGAGGCGCTGTTGATCATCGAGGTCGAAGGCTCGGACGCTGAAATCGATGAACAGCTTGCCACGATCAAGGCCATCGCGCGGCGCCATAACCCCGTTGAACTGCGCGAAAGCGGTTCGGCTGCCGAGGCGGCGAATATCTGGAAAGGCCGCAAGGCGGCGTTCGGGGCGATGGGGCAGATCAATGACTATATGTGTCTGGACGGCACGATTCCGGTCAGCCGCCTGCCCGAGACCCTGCACCGGATTACCGAGATTTCTGCCGAATTCGGGCTGGATGTGGGCAACGTGTTTCACGCGGGCGATGGCAATATGCACCCGCTGATCCTGTATGATGCCAACAAGCCCGGCGATCTGGCGCGTTGCGAGGCCATGGGGGCCGAGATCCTGAAACTGTGTGTAGAGGTCGGCGGTTGCCTGACCGGTGAACACGGGGTCGGGGTGGAAAAACGCGAGTTGATGGTTACGCAATTCACCCCCGACGATCTGGAAATCCAGTTGCAGATCAAGGATGTGTTTGATCCGGGCTGGCTGCTGAACCCCGCCAAGGTGTTTCCGTTGCACGCCACCAAGGGGCGGCGCGCATGAGACCGGATACCGAGGCCGGACTGGCCAAAATGATCCGCGACGCCCAAGCGCCGCTGCGCATCGTTGGCGGTTTCCTGGTCGCC
>JALXER010000073.1 GCA_027069385.1 Paracoccaceae bacterium | reverse complement strand
AGCGGCAAAAGCAGGCTTATTTCGACCTGCCGGCGCGCAAGGCGTTGTTTCCGTCATTCTGGTGGGCGCTCAATCTGGTGGTGAATGGCGGGTTCGAGGAGCGCGTGCCCCGCTCGGTCTTTGGCCGGATATTCGGCGTTCTGCTGGTGGTTTCGTCGCTGTTCATCGTGTCGCTGGTGGTGGCCAAGGTGACCGCCACCCTTACGGTCGCCGAGATCCAGAATTCGGTGAATTCGCTTAACGACCTGTATGGGAAAAATGTCGGCACCATTGGCGGGTCAACCGCCGAGGCCTATCTGGAAGGCCGCGATATGCGCTATCGCAGCTATGAATCGCTCGACCCGATGCTGACAGCGTTCGAGTCGGGGCAACTGGATGCGGTGGTATTCGATGCGCCGGTGCTGGCCTATTACGCCAATACCGCCGGATATGATCGCGCGCGCATGGTCGGGCCGGTTTTCCTGCGTGAGAATTACGGGGTTTTGCTGCCTTCAGGCTCTCCGCTGACCGAGCCGCTTAACCAAAGCCTGCTGCGGCTGAACGAAACCGGCGAGTATGACAAGATTTACCGGGCGTGGTTTGGCGCGCGCGGGCAGTAGTCGCAATCAGACGTCGAAAAACGGCGAGGTCATCGCCACCACAACCGAGTTTTCGTCGATGGCCTGCTGCATCATGGCACGCTCGGTTTCGTTGATATCGTGGCCGTCTTCCAACCGCTCCTCCAACGTACCGTAAGAAGAAACGTCAAGCGGGGCCAACCCGCCCTGTTTCAGAATCGCAACGGTTTCACGCACCGCTTCGGCCTCGTCTTTGGCGGGACAAAAGCACATCATCGCCGCACCGGTAGCGCTTTCCGGCAGCCCGTCGCCTGCCTTGCGGCCAATCTCTACCGTCAGGGTGTAAACGTTTGTTTTGGGGTCGGTCATCGCGGTTCCTTTGCTGGTTTGGCGACAAATAACCCTGCGCTTGCCAATTTACCAGCCCTTCCGGGATGCAATCACACCCTTCGAATACAATTCCGAGGCGCTCCCGCACTCCAGCCATTGCCTGGCTAAAGCCAGTCAACGACTTCCGTTTGAGCCGGGCCGTCTGCCTCTGCGGGGAGCCGCAAGCGGCCCCCCTTATCGGCAGAGCTTGTGCGGGCACAAGCAGGGGGCCAGCCCCCTCTGGCGCAAGCGCCATTCACCCCCGGGATACTTTGGAAAAGAAGAAGGGGATGGGCTTCCGTTTTTCATGAATACTCTCAGGGGGGAGCGACGAATGTCGCGAGGGGGCGGAACGCCCCCGAAACCGCCCGCAGGGCGGCCCGGCCCAAAGGGAAGCCCTTGATTGCGTAAGCAATCACGGGCTGGACTGCGGGAGTACCCCGGGGCCGGATTAATCGCGCAGCAAGTCGTTGATCGATGTCTTGCTGCGGGTTTGTTCATCGACACGTTTCACGATGATTGCGGCATACAGGTTCACCCCGTTCTTTGACGGCATTGACCCCGCGACAACCACCGAATAGGGCGGCACCTCGCCATACATCACTTTTCCGGTTTCGCGATCGACGATCTTGGTGGATTTGCCGATGAAAACCCCCATGCCCAGCACCGAGCCTTCCCGCACGATGCAGCCCTCGACCACCTCGGAGCGCGCGCCGATAAAGCAGTTATCCTCGATAATCGTAGGTCCGGCCTGCATCGGTTCCAAGACCCCGCCAATGCCCACGCCACCGCTTAGGTGCACATGCTTGCCGATCTGTGCACAAGAACCCACCGTGGCCCAGCCGTCAACCATCGAGCCTTCGTCCACATAGGCGCCGATATTCACGAATGACGGCATCAGCACCACGCCGGGCGCGATATAGGCCGAGCGGCGCACGATCGAGCCGGGCACAGCGCGGAACCCCGCCGCCCGCCACTGGTTTTCACCCCAGCCCTGCCACTTGCTCGGCACCTTGTCCCACCACGCGGCGTTGCCGTTGCTGCCTTCGATCATCTCCATATCGTTCAGGCGAAACGACAGCAGCACCGCCTTTTTGGCCCATTGGTTCACATGCCAGTCATTCCCGCGTTTTTCCGCCACGCGCAACGTGCCGCTATCGAGCGCATTCAGCGCGTCATCCACCGCCTCGCGCACTTCGCCTTGCGTGGCGGTGCTGATGGTGTCGCGCGCTTCCCATGCGGCCTCGATCGCGGTTTCAAGCTGTTCATTTGACATATGCATCCCCTTTTGGTCCCGTTATCCCTGCCTATAACGCGCCGCACGCGCCTTCGCAATGCGCCATGCTGGCACAAGCAGCGCGGGCCGGTTTCAGGGCTGGTCCACCTGTTCTTGCAAATACGCCAGCGCCTTTAGCGCACCTTGAAACGAGTTCGACTTTTTGTCGGAGCGGATCATCCACAGGCCGGTCGAAAGGTACGAGTTGCCCGAGAAATTCCGTTCGACCACGGTGATATCGCGCGCGGGGTCGATCAGCATCAGGTGGCCGCCATACCCGTCGGTTCGCACCACCTCGCCCCGGTTATAAAGCCACCAGATATAACCAAACGAGTCGATATCGCCATAATCCAGCGGCCCAAGCGTCAGGTCGCTTTGAACCGAAATCGAGCGGGTCACCCAGTCGGCGGGCACCACCTGAACCCCGTTCCAGCGGCCGTTCTGCGCGACCATAGCCCCGATGCGCGCGGTATCGCGGGCGCTTAGATACATATAGTACATCTGGTGCTGCGAGCCTTTGTTGGGCCAGAACCACGGATCACCCATGACCACATTCGCCGCAACAAAATCCTGCATACCCAGCGGGCGGGCCAGAAACTCTTCCATGAAGGCACCGATCTGATAGCCGGTCTCTTGGATGAAAATGGTGCCAAGCGCATTGGCATCGAAGTTGTTGGAAAAGAAATAGCTGCCGGGTTGGTGGCTGTCTCGCGCCGGTCGCTCGGTAATCTGGCTGTCGTGTTCCCCTTCGGCGGGCAGATAGATGCCCGAGCGGAACATCAGTAGGTCAAGGATCGTCGCGGTCTTTTCCTGCTCGGTAAGCGGGGTGTTTTCGTCTATGCCCAACTCGGCCAGCGTTTTGTTCGGGTCGATCAGCCCCTGATCGATCGCGATTCCGTAAAGCAGGCTCAGAAAGCTTTTGCGCATCGAATGCACATTCATGATCATGTCGGTGGGGCCGTCCTCGAATACTACCGTTTCGCCAATCATAATAATGCGGGCGCGCACGCGGGTATCGGGGGCCGGGTCGGGCCAGACCGCGCGAATGGGCGCGGTGTCGATTTCGCGCCGCGCCAAATCGGTTTGATAGTCGGGGTCGGGGTTGGGTACGCGCGGCAGTGCCGCCCAGATGCCGGTGCCAATCAGGGCAGCCGCGACGAAAATCAGAGCTTTCTTGAACATGGTTTTGCCTTTATGAAATATTATGTTAATGAGATTAACATAAGTAAGGTTGTGCGCCGCGTCAAGCCTTGCCCCGCCGGTGGAGGGGCGTTTATCCCGAATTTGTGTCTGGTCTTCCAATCCGGTTGGCGTGTAACCTGTGGCAAAACACATGTGGATAGGAACCCGATGAACGCCAAACCCCGCCGCTTTCCCGATGCCCGCAAGGATATTACCTCTTCCAGGCAGGTTGTAGACACCCCCCAGACCCGCGCGCCGACCTATCGGCTGGCCTTTGCCGACCCCGATTTCCTGTGTGCGGACGAATTGCGGCCGGTACGCCTGCAACTGGAATTGCTCAAACCGGAAATGGCACTGACCGAGGCCGGGATTGACAGCACCGTCGTGCTGTTTGGCGGTGCGCGCATTCCCGACCCCGAATTCAAGGACAAGGCCCGCACGAAAACCCTTGCCGGTCTTTCGCACTATTACGACGAAGCCCGCAAGTTCGCGCAGATTTGCACCACGCACAGCATGGAATCCGGCGGACATGAATTTGTGGTTTGCACCGGCGGCGGCCCGGGCGTGATGGAAGCAGGCAATCGCGGCGCCGAAGATGTAGGCGGGCGCTCGGTCAGCCTCAATATCGTGCTGCCCCATGAACAATCGCCCAACAAGTATGCCACGCCCGATCTGTGCTTCAACTTTCACTATTTCGCGGTGCGCAAGATGCATTTCCTGATGCGCGCCAAGGCGATTGCCGCTTTTCCGGGCGGGTTCGGCACCATGGACGAGCTGTTCGAGGCCCTGACCCTGATCCAGACAAAACGTATGGAACCAATGCCGATTCTGCTGTTCGGGCGCGATTTCTGGAAAACCATCATTAACTGGGAAGCCCTGGCCGATGCGGGCACCATTTCGCCCGACGACCTGAACCTGTTTAGCTTTGTCGATACCGGCGAAGAAGCTTGGCAGATCATGCAGAACTGGGATTACGGCACCCCGACCTGAACCGCCCGACCAAGCCAGCCATGGGGGTAGACATGCGTATCTTGCTACTTGGTGCCAACGGATTTATCGGCCGTCATCTGGCGGTACATCTGCGGCTGCACGGGCATCAGGTTGTTGCTTGTGCGCGCCGCCCCGATGCGCTCGGGCGGATGGGGTTTGAAACGGTTCGGGCCGATCTTGCGCAAAACTCCGGCTGGGAACCGGCGCTAAAGGGCATCGACGTGCTGGTCAACGCCGCCGGTCTGCTGCACGGCTCCACCGCGCAAATGCGCGCGGTGCATCGGGACGGTCCGGCGCATGTGTACCGGCTGGCCCGCGCGGCGGGGGTTAAAAAGCTTATCCTGATCTCGGCGGTGGGCCTGAAGGCCGACACCCCCTTTGCCCGCCATCGCATCGACGGAGAAACCGTCGCGGCGCAATCCGGTCTGGCCTGCGTGATCCTGCGGCCCTCTATGGTGGTGGGCGAAACCAGCTATGGGGGTTCTTCGATGTTGCGCGGGCTGGCGGCAATGCCGCTGGTAACGCCGGTGATAGGCGACGGGGCGCAACCCTTTGATCCGATCCATGTGGATGATCTGGGCGCGGTGGTCCGGCAGGCCGCCGAAAGCGACCGGCTGAACGGGCAAACCCTGTGCCCCTGCGGCCCCGAACGCCTGACGCAGGCGCAGATGCTGGACGGGCTGCGCGCATGGCTGGGGCGGCCCCCTGCGCGGCACCTGCACCTGCCGGTCGGGGTGGCCAAGGCGCTTGGCTGGCTCGGAGAGCGCCTGAACCTTGGCCCAATTTCCCTCGCCGCGGTGGCGCAGTTGCAACACGGGGTTGGCGCGGATTATCCGGCCTATCACAAGGCCACCGGCCAGACTCCGCGCGGGTTTTCGCAAATTCTGGCAGCGCGGCCGGCCGGAAGTCAGGACCTGTGGCACGCACGCCTGTACCTGTTGCGCCCGCTGCTGCGCTTTGGCCTGATGTTCATGTGGCTGGTTTCGGGGCTGGTGGGGCTGTTTCTGCCCGCGGGCCGGTTCGTTGACGGGTTGTCGGGCCTTGGCCTGCCCGATGCGGTCTGGGTGGCCATGGCGCGCGCGGCGGGCGGCGTTGACCTGCTGTTCGCGCTGGCGCTGCTGATCGGCTGGCGATTGCCGCGCGTTGCCCTGTGGCAACTGGCCATGGTCGGCCTGTATACCCTGTTCTTTGGCCTGGCCTTTCCGGCGCTCTGGCTGGAACCCTATGGCGGCTTGCTGAAAAACATTCCGGTATTGCTGCTGATAATGGTGCATAAACTGCTAGAGGAAGAACGCTAGATGGACGGGTACGAGCTGGTCAAATGGCTGCATATCCTTGGCTCTACGGTGCTGTTTGGCACCGGAGCGGGCACCGCGTTCCAGATGGTCATGGCCATGCGGGGCAAAAACCCTTCGGTGATTGCGGCCGTGGCGGGCAATGTGGTGATTGCCGACTGGGTGTTTACCACTCCGGCGGGGATCATACAGCCGTTAACCGGTATAACGCTGGCCTATCTGTCCGGCACCGCGCTGACCGAACCGTGGTTGCTGCTGGTTTACGCCCTTTATCTGCTGGCCTTTGTTGCATGGGTGCCGGTGGTCTGGCTGCAACACCGGATCCGCGATCTGGCGGCGCAATCGGCGGCGCAGGGCAAGCCGTTATGCCAACGCTGCCAACGCTATTACCGCATCTGGTTTGCGCTCGGCTGGCCCGCCTTCATCGCGCTGATGGGCGTATTCTGGTTGATGATCACCAAGCCGGTTTTTTAACCATACCCACCACCCGCGCAGGATAATCGTTGCAATACGGGGCCTTGCACCCTATTGTGAGTAAATCACAACTTATTGTTCATCGTAGCATTCTTCCCAAGTGTTTAACCCCAACAGGAGATTGACATGCTGGATGGTGACTCTTTCTACGACAAGGCATTCAGCCGTAATTTAGGGCTGATTTCGAAACAGGAACAGGAACAACTGCGCAACAGCCGCGTGGCTATTCCGGGCATGGGGGGGATGGGCGGTGTGCATGCGGCGACATTGGCCCGCACCGGTATTGGCCGCTTTACCATTGCCGATTTCGACGCTTTTGACGTGCATAATATCAACCGGCAGTTTGGCGCGTTTGAAAGCACCGTTGGCATGGACAAGGCGCAGGTCATGCGCAAAATGATTCTGGATATCAACCCCTCGGCCGACGTGACGCTGATCAACGAGGCGGTGGGCCACAACAATCTGGAGGCCTTTCTGGACGGGGTCGATGTGGTGGTGGACGCGCTCGATGTGTTCGCCATTCAGGCGCGGCGGCTGATTTTCAACCGGGCGCGGGAAATGGGGATTCCGGTGATCTCGGTCGGGCCGGTCGGGTTTAGCGCGGTGTCGTTTGTCTTTTCGCCAACCGGCATGGGCTTTGACGAATTTACCGGCGTGCAGGACGGGATGAGCGAAAAGGAAATGGCCATGCGCTTTATTGCCGCCATTGCCGCGCAAGGGCCGCACCTGAAGTATATGAAGCTCGGCGGGGTTGACGCGGGCACCGGTGCCGCACCTTCGGTGGGGATTGCCTGCCAGATCGGTGCCGGGGTCGCGGCGCTGGAAATCGTCTGCATGTTGCTGGGCCGTCGCGCGCCCAAATATGTGCCGTGGATCACCCAGTTCGACCCCTATGCGCGCACCTATAAAAGCCGCTATCGGCGGGGTGGAGCGAAAAACCTGATGCACCGGCTGCGGCTTAAAGTCCTGCAACGCATGATGCCCGCCATGCGCAGCTAGGGACACGCCCTAGCACTTTTTGCCGCATCCACGCCCAGCACAGTTGCGCACGGGCGCAACTTGGGCAATGATGTGGTAACGATAACCAGAATGGAGTGCCCGCATGCGTAAATTTCTCGTGGTCATGGATGACAGCCCCGAATTCCTGAACGCCCTGCGCTTTGCCGCAATACGCGCCAAGAAAACCGGTGGCGGGGTGGAGATTCTGGGCATCATCGCGCCTGAAGAATTCCAGCACTGGATCGGTGTTGGAGAAACCATGAAAGCCGAAGCGCGTGAACGGATCGAAGAGCACTTCAAGGTGTTTTCCAAATGGATGATCGATAAAGAAGGCGTTGAACCGGAACTGGTTATCCGTGAAGGCGAAAAATCGACCGCCGTGCTGGAGCAGATCGAAGCCGACCCCGATGTGGGGGTGTTGGTGCTGGGCGCTTGCAAAGGGTCCGGCCCCGGGCCACTGGTAACGCAACTGGTTGCCAAAAGTGGCGGGGATATGCCCGTTCCCATTACCGTTGTCCCCGGCGGCATGTCCAAAGAAGCGATTATTTCGGTCAGCTAATCCAGCCGTTCCGAACGCCGCCCTCCTCGGGGAGCCGCAAGCGGCTCCCGCTCGTCGGGCGGGCATGGGGTGAACCCCATGCGGGGGCGTTCACGCCCCCCTTGCCCGTGCCGGGCAATTCCCCCCTGAAAGTATTTATGAAAAATGGAAGTCTGTGTCGCCT
>JALXER010000072.1 GCA_027069385.1 Paracoccaceae bacterium | reverse complement strand
GTGCTAGGGTCAGGACCCATTAATCCGGCACCACCGGTTTGGCAGATTTTTCGCCTGACCATGAGCAAGCCCGCAGGAATAGTGGGACTATTTCAAGGGTTTGCGAAGCCGTCAGGCGGAAAATCCGCCAAATCTGAAGGACGCCAAATCCGCTTCATCTCAGCGGCGTGGGCCGCTTGAAAAGGGGGCCACCCTGTCCGGCGCGGCCCAACCCGCTGATATATTGCGGATTTGGCGCCGGTGGCGTCGGATTAATGGGTCCTGACCCTAGCTGTTTCTTCGGCCAAACAGCTTTTTGAACCCGACAATCAGCGGCAGGATCAGGATTACGCCGAATTTTTTCAGGAACAGCAGCGCGACCACCAGCAATCCGGTTTTGGCTGCAACCTTTCCGGCGATCAGGCCTCCGATTCCGACCGCGGCGACCGTGTCCATCGAGGGGATAAAGTCTTCGTAGCGGCTGCCCTCGTTGAATTGCACCATATCCGAAACGGCCGGTATTGCGGCGCTGATCTGCTCCAACTGGTCCATTCCGGCAACGAAATTCAGTTCCAGCACGCCCTTGCGGCCCAAGGCGCGCAGGTTATAGTTCAGGGTGTGCTCCTCCTGATCGTCAAAGCTGATTTCCTGCGCCCAGTGCAGTTTGCGGTTGGCCTGATCATAATAGGGCGGCGAGGCCCAGCCGACCAACTCGATCGCGGCAAAACCGTTTTTCACCCGCTCGGCACTTTCGGTGCGGGTGTCCTGCTGCATCTGCGCCAGCAGCGCGTCATAATCGATGTCCCGCGCGCCATCATCCGAAACATATCCGACCGGATTCCACGCGATGACAACGCCCCATGCCATCCAGTCGATCGGGGTATATTCGGCCGGAAAGATCATTCCCAGACTACCCCCGTTCGGATTGCCCCAAATATCAACCAGCACGGTGCGCGAATCCGCCACGTCCAGATAGTAATAGCCCTCGGGCACCTCCAGGCGCGCCTCTCCGCCCGGCAGGGTAATGGTGCCGCGCTTGAAATCCATCTTTTCCAGAATATCCATCGCTTCTTGCTGGACATAGCCGGGGTGGTCGGGAAACGCTTCCTGAAAGGTCAGTGAAAAAGCGGCCGAGGGCAGAAAAAGCAAAAAGAGAAAAACGCGCATACCGACTCCTGAAAAAAGTGAAAACAACCATATAGCGTGCGCGGGCAACGTCAAGCGCTTTGCGCTTTTAGAATCGCTATCAGGCGTGCTAGGTATAGTGGTATGAACAGCCATACCCCCCATATGATGCGCGACCGGCGCCCGATAAGGCAACTGGATGACGCTGCCGCCAACCGGATTGCCGCCGGAGAGGTGGTCGAGCGGCCTGCTTCGGCCGTCAAGGAACTGGTGGAAAATGCGCTTGATGCCGATGCGACGCGCATTGAAATAACCTATGCGGACGGGGGCAAGACCCTGCTGCGGGTCAGCGATGACGGCACCGGCATTCCCGCGGGTGAACTGCCCCTTGCCCTGTCGCGCCACGCGACATCCAAGATCGACGGCACCGATCTGCTCAACATCCATTCATTCGGCTTTCGCGGCGAGGCGCTGCCGTCGCTCGGGGCGGTGGGGCGGCTGGGTATTACCTCGCGGTTTGGCGATGACGAGGCTGCGCAGATATCCGTTCATGCCGGTGTGCCCGGACCGGTGAAACCCGCTGCGCTGTCGCGCGGCACGGTGGTTGAATTGCGCGATCTGTTCCATGCCACACCGGCCCGTCTGAAATTCCTGCACTCGGACGTGGCCGAGGCCCGCGCCATTTCCGCCACAGTCAAACGTCTGGCCATGGCTGCGCCCGATGTGGGCTTTGTGCTGCGCGATGTCAGCGCGGGCGGCGACGGGCGGGTGCTGTTTCGTGCCGAGCCCGAACCCGAGGGGCTGCGCGGGCGCTTGCGGCGGATCATGGGGGCTGATTTCATCGCCAACGCGCTTGAAATCGATGCCACGCGCGAGGGGGTTCACCTGACCGGCTTTGCCGCGCTGCCGACCTATTCGCGCGGTGCTGCGGTGGCGCAGTTCTTTTTTGTCAACGGGCGGCCGGTGCAAGACAAACAGCTGACCGGCGCATTGCGTGCCGCCTATACCGATTTTCTAAGCTATAAACGCCACCCCGCCGCAGCGTTGTTCGTGACTTGTGATCCGGAAATGGTCGATGTGAACGTGCATCCGGCCAAGGCCGAAGTACGGTTTCGCGAGCCGGGTATCGTGCGCGGGCTGATCGTTTCGGGGCTGCGCCATGCGCTGGCCGAGGCGGGGCACCGTGCCTCTAGCACCGTGGCCGATGC
>JALXER010000071.1 GCA_027069385.1 Paracoccaceae bacterium | reverse complement strand
CATGTGTTCGTCAATCACCATCTGGATGCTCGATTGCATGGATACCCCGACCACGGTACCGGCAAACCCGATACCCGCCACCGCAAGGATTGTCAGCGGCCAGCTTTGGGATACGCCAAGCATCGCGACAACCAGCGGCCCAAGCACCGCAACAACCAGCGAAAGCGGCGGCAAGCGGCCCGCCTGCACCCCGCGCCCAAGCGATTGCACCACCGCTGCCAGCAGCGCACCGGCCCCCGCTGCCGCGCTAAGCACCCCCAAACCCGCCGCGCCCTTGCCAAAGCTGCCATCGGCAATGGTGGGCAGGATTTCCAGCACGCCGCGCCCCGACAGGGCAAACAAGCCGGTGATCAGCGTGGCTTGCCGGATCAGCTTTGATCCGGCAATAAAGCGCACCCCGTCCATGAATTCAGCGAGTAACGACCGGCGAGCGCGCGAATGGCTGACGCCGCGCAGCCGCAGCCCCGGGATAACCAGCACAATCGGCACATAGCAAAGCGCCGTAACAAACAGCGCCGCCTGCCCCCCGTAAGCCGCAATCAGCGCGCCCCCCAATGCGGGGCCAAGCACCCTTGCCAGATTGAAATTAAGCGATAGCAGCACCACAACCGAGCCGATCTTTTCGCGCGACACCAGACGCGGGGTCAGCGACATGCGTACCGGATGCTGCGCCGAGGTGACCACGCCGATTATCAGCGCCAGAATCGCAATGACCGGTGGCGTGATCCAGCCGAGCCGATACATCAGCGCCGCGCTTAGCGCGATCAACCCGAACCCCGACTGGGTAAACAGCGCCGCGCGCTGCACCCGCCAGCGGTCAACCAGCACTCCGAAAAGCGGGCCGCTTAGCAAGGTGGGCACATAGGACAAAAACCCGACAAAGCCGACAAACGACGCCGATCCGGTCTGGTCCCACGCGATCCAGCCCATGGCGATCCGCTGCACCCATAACCCGAGCAGGGCAACGAAATTGGCCGCGAAATAGCGGCGGAACTGCGGGAATTTCAGCGCGGAGAGGTTCATTGCCCAAGGTTTAGACCTGTCGGCCCCGATTGACCAGAGCTATGCGCAAAACGCAGAGCGCTATGCCGGTATTGGTTATTGTTGCAGCGCAGCAAACCTCTATATCCAGTCCATGAAAACGAAAAAACATGGAAAGGAAACAAAATGACGTTTGTTTCAATGGAAAGACTGAAACCCGCCCCGATTGCTCACCGCATTGCCGAATTCACCGCCGCCCTGCGCAAAACCCTTGCGGATCGCAAGCTGTACAGCACCACGCTGCGCGAATTGCGCGCCTTGTCGGATCGCGAATTGAATGACCTTGGCCTGTGCCGCTCGTCGATTGTCGATGTGGCCCGTCAGGCGGTTTACCCGAATTAAAGCGTTTTGACTTTTCGGTGAAACACATATCATGCCCTGCCAGTGAGGCAGTAATTGCGCAGCAATCGCGTTCACTGGCAGGGCATGATTCAAAACAAAGTCAAAACGCTGAAGGTTTGTCTTGTGCCCTTATGGGCGCGGACATAAAAAGGGCGCTACGATCTTCCTCCCGGATCGTAGCGCCTTTCTTTTTTTAGGGGCCTAGTTGGTTTGCAAGGTGCCGATATTGGCACCCCTGATCCATACCTCGACCCGACGGTTCAGGTCGCGCCCTTGCGGGGTAGAGTTACACCCGACCGGTGCCGCAGGGCCAAAGCCTAGCGTGACGATATCGTCGGCGGTCAGGAAACCCAGCGTTTTTTGCAGGATCAGCTCTTTAACCTGCGCCGCGCGGGAACGCGACAGGTTGATATTGCCGCCAAAATTCCCCACCGAGTCGCTGAACCCGATCAGCAGAACCTTGTTCCCGTCCATGGTTTCATGGTCGGTCAGCAGGGCGGCGATCCGGTCGATGTCGCGCAGGGCGCGGGCATCAAGCTGGGACGAACCGGTCAGAAAACGCAGGGTCGGTGACAGGCGGTCAGCGCTTGAAACCTCGGCCAGATAGCCGCGATAGGCGTTGGTAACCTGATTGCTCAACCGTTCCGACAGCATGGCCGACAACAGGCGTTCGCCCTGATTGCGCATCGGTTCGCGCGCGATTTCCAGCCCGACCAGCCCCGAGGCTTTTGCGGCCTCTTGACCGGCATCCGACAGCAGATATTCCATCACCGCATTGGCCATGTCAGGCAATGCCGACGTGTCTTTGGGCGCATATAAATGCCAGCGCATGGTTAGCGGGTATTCCTCGGTTTGCAGCGAAAACGCGTTGGCGGTAGAGAACATGTTACAGGCGTTGCGCGTGGTGATCGACTGGTTGATATCCGCTTCGGAACGATAGGACATCGCAAAACCGGCCGGATCCGAGGCAACCGCTTCGTTCAGGGCCTCCAACGTGGGGTGAACGATAGCATCGGGGGTGATGCTCAGGCGGCGCGGGTCCAGAATGTCGCGCGCAATAATACGGGCAAGGTTGCTGGCCGGATCAAGCACATGCACATTGATCGCCGCATCCGCCCCGCCGATTTCGGCCCAGTTTGAAATGCGCCCCGAAAGAATATCGCCCATATCGGTGATCGAGATAGAGCGAACCCGGTTTTCGGGGTGGGTGTGGGTGGTCAGGGCATCAAGCGCGATGGTCTGGTTGGTCAATTCGTTGTTGACGCGCGCCTGATTCAACCCCGATGCTTGTGCAAGCGCACTGGGAACAAACGGTTCGCGGGTCAGCGCAAACGAGGCAGAACCGGTAAACAGCGAATAGATCGAGGCGATATCCCCGGCGGGGACGACCTCTATCTGGGCAACCAGGTTCCCCAGATCATCACCAAGCAGATAAACGATGGTTTCGCCGGCGCCCGAAATGGACCGCGTTACACTAAGCCCTTTTTCCGAGGCAAAGCGGCGCAGCGCATCGCCGACAAAACGTTCGCCCACACCTGCGGGCGAAGCAATGGAAAACTTGATGGTATCCGGTGTCAGGTCGGGGCAGGCCTCGCCTTCACAGCTCACGAATTCGCTGCGGATGGTCAATTCGCCAAGTGCGGTATTGATAATATAGTCGGTGCCGTTGAAATCGACCAGGTTCCCCTCGAAAGAGGTGCCGTCGCCAGCGGTCAATTTGATCGAGGTATCCACGAAATCCGCCATCTGTTCGGCCGAGGGGCAGGCCTCGCCTTCGCAGGTCACGAATTCGCTGCGGATGGTCAACTCGCCGATGGCGGTATCAATCACATAGTTAACGCCGTTGAAACTCACCAGATCCCCGACAAAAAACGAGCCGTCGCCCGAGGTCAGCACGATCTCGGAACTGGCTTCGGCTACTTCGGTAGGGCAGGCGGCACCGGTACAGCCTACCGATTCACGAGCAACGCTGATTTCGCCGATTGCGGTGGATACGATATAGAAGTTGTCATCAAAGCTCGACAATTCACCGGTTACCTGAAACAGGCCATCGGGGGATTCCAGCGTTACCGTGTTATCCTGCGCAAAGGCAGGCTGCGCATGGACCAGCAGTATCGTCGCCAATGCAGGAGCCATTCTTTTGATCATCTGTTTCATACTATGCTCATTTACTCGTGTTTCGTTGCAACGTCTGTACTGCGGTTAACGGGGAATTGTACCGTCGATACCTTCGACGAAAAACATCATGGTTAATAGGTCGGAATCCGAAGCGGTTTCACCCGAGGCCAGCCATCCGCTGCCATCCTGCCGCCGGATCGGGCCGGTAAACGGGTTCAGGGTGCCATCGCGCAAGCGCGAAACAATGCTGGCTGCATGTTCCTGCACGCCAAGCGGGATTTCATCCGAAAAAGCACCGATTTCAAGCATCTGCGCCTTGATGCCGCCCCAGGTATCGGTGCTTTCCCAGGTGCCGTCCAGCAGCGCCTGAATGCGGCTGATGTAATACGGTCCCCAATGGTCGATAGAGGCGGAAAGGCTGGCATGCGGGCCATAGGCGCTCATGTCGGAATCCTGCCCGAACGCATAGGCCCCCAGTTCTTCGGCAACTTTCATCGGCTCGATGGTGTTGGTGTTTTGCATCAGGACATCGGCCCCGTTGGCGATCAGATCGCGGGCCGCCTGGTTTTCAAGCTCGTGATTTTCCCATGTATTCAGCCAGACGACCTCGAATTCAACATCGGGATTGGCCGAGCGTGCTGCCAGAAACGCCGCGTTGATATCGCGCAATACATAGGGAATTGCAAAAGAAGCGATATAGCCGATGCGATTGGTTTTGGTCATATGACCGGCGATCAGCCCTTGCGTGACGCGCCCTTCATAGGTGCGAATGCTGTAGGTAGAGGTGTTGGGCAGGCGCACAAACCCGTTGGCATGTTCGATTTTGGTATCGGGATATTCCGATGCCGCATTCAGTGCCCCCTGAAGATAGCCATAGGAGGTTGCAAAAATCAGGTCATAGCCTTCGCTGGCCAGTTCCTTCATCTTTTGCTCGCCCTCTTCGCCCTCGGCCACATTCCAGAAGGTATCGATATGAACTTTGTCACCGAAATAGGCCTCTGCTTCGGCGCGGGCGCGGTCGTGTTCATAGGACCAGCCGATGGTGTCTTCGGGGGTGTGATATAAAAACGCGATTCGAGGCACATCCTGCGCGACAACGGAAATCGCCGACATCACAAAGGAAATCAAGGCAACAAAGGGGATAAAAAGGCGCATTCTGCTCTCCAGTCGGTGTATTTTATACCCCGGGGTTCCGGTTCGGACGGGGCGTTCACGCCGAACAATGGCACGTCTGCCGCCACCTTGCAAGCTTTTGCGGCGGATCTACATTGATACCCTTGCGTAACCCGTTATGATTTTTCACTTATTACGGGATTTCCCCTGTCGATACATGACAATCAAGGCCGGGGTTGCCATAGCTGAAACCGAGCAGGGCAAGCATCCGAGCGGGCCTTTATCTGGGGATAATGCCGCGAATACCCTCGACGAAAAAGTCCATGGTCAGCAGGTCAGAGTCCGAGGCAACCTCGCCCTCGGCCAGCCAAGGGCTGTGGTCCTGACGGTTGATCGGGCCGGTAAAGGCGTTCATTTCTCCGCTGCGCAGACGGTTAATCAGGCTATAGGCATGGTCTTTGACACGGCGGGGGATGTCTTCGGAAAGGTGCCCGATAATGATCATGTTACTGGACATGCCGTTCCAGGTTTCGGTGCTTTCCCATGTGCCGTCCAGCAGCTTTTTGATGCGCTGGATATAATACGGCCCCCAGTGATAGATCAACGAGGTCAGATTGGCATGCGGGCCGACCTCGCGCATGTCCGAGGCCTGCCCGAAGGCGTAAACGCCCAATTCCTCGGCAACGATCATCGGTTGTGCGGTGTCGGTGTGCTGGATAATGATGTCGGCCCCGTCGCTGATCAACTGGCGCGCGGCCGCGGCCTCAACCTCGGGGTTGTACCAGCCGTTTACCCAGACCACCTCGAACTGCACATCGGGGTTGACGGCGCGGGCCTGCAAAAACGCCGCGTTGATGCCGCGGATCACCTCGGGGATGGGAAAGGCGGCAATATAGCCGACTTTGTTGGTCTTGGTCATATACCCCGCGATCAGCCCCTGCACCGCACGGGCCTGATAAAAGCGGGCCGAATAGGTTGACAGGTTGTCTGTACGCACAAATCCGGCGGCTTGTTCGACGATCACATCGGGGTATTCATGGGCAATATTGATCGCCGCATCCAGATAGGTAAACGAGGTGGTGAAAAACATATCATAGCCGTCATCGGCCAACTCGCGCATTTTTTCCAGCGCCTGCTGGTTGGTGGCGATATTGTCAAAATAGTCCAGTTGCACCCGATCCCCGTATAACGCCGCCGCCGCGCGGCGCCCGCGTTCGTGCTGGCGGGTCCAGCCGGTATCGTCATCGGCGGGGGAAATATACAAAAACGCCACCTTGGGCACGTCCTGGGCAAATGAAGGAAACGAGAAACTGAAAAACAAAGTAAAAAACAGAAACAAACGGGAAAGGCGCATTTCGGGTCTCCGAAGTTACCAGCCAGTAAGCGGGTGGCATTTAATTGGGTCTTTACTTAAATCGGGATAATTACACCCCACAGGTTTTTACGCAACCTGATTGACCCGATATTCGTTCGGGGAAAGGCTGCAATTCGTTCAAAATTACGAAAAAACCCGGATGGAGCGCTTAAAACGGTATATCGTCGGGGCGTGACACATAATCGGCCAGCACATGTTTTTCACCGGCTTTTTCAAAGGCAACCGCCAGTTTGTTGTCATAAATCTGCGTCACGGTGCCATAGCCGAATTTCTGGTGGAAAACCCGCTCGCCCATATCGAAAACCGGCGTAACGTCGATCACCGGCGGCGTTGGCTGACGTGCGGCGCGCGGCCTGCGGTTTTGCATGCGTTTCCAGCCCGGCGAGTTATAGACATCGGCATCTCTGGCGCGGCTTTCGAATGCGGTCGGCGCGGCCGCGCCGTGATTGCCGCCATAAAGACCCGGCGCGGTCAGCACATCCACATGCTCGGGCGGCAGTTCGTCGATAAAGCGCGAGGGCAGGGCGCTGGCCCAGCGCCCATGCACCATGCGGTTAGCGACAAAGGAAATCGTGCAGTACCTTTCGGCGCGGGTAATCCCGACATAGGCCAACCGGCGTTCTTCCTCTATGCCCTTCAGGCCGCTTTCGTCCATGGTGCGCTGCGAGGGGAACAAGCCGTCCTCCCACCCGGGCAGGAACACGCATGGAAATTCAAGCCCCTTGGCCGCGTGCAGGGTCATAATACTGACCTTTTGTTCGGCGTCATCCTGTGTGTTGTCCATGATCAGGCTGACATGCTCCAGAAACCCTTGCAGGTTTTCGAAATCGTTCAGCGCCTTGACCAGCTCTTTCAGGTTTTCCAGCCGCCCCGGAGCCTCGATCGATTTGTCGTTCTTCCAATGGGCGGTCAGGCCGGATTCATCCAGAATGGTTTCGGCCAGTTTGACATGATCCGCGCCATCCTGAATGGCCAGTGACCAGCGGTCGATATGGGACACCAGCGTGTTAAGGGCGTTGCAGGCGCGCGCGGGCAGATGTTTTTCCTCGACCACGATCCGCGCTGCGTCCACCATGGAAACGCCCCGATCCCGCGATAGGATGGCGATGGTCTGCCGGGCCTTATCCCCAAGACCACGTTTGGGCGTATTCACAATGCGTTCAAAAGCAAGCCCGTCATCATGGCTGACCGCAATGCGGAAATAGCCCATGGCGTCGCGAATTTCCATGCGCTCGTAAAACCGTGGCCCGCCGATCACGCGGTAGGGAATGCCGATAGACAGGAACCGGTCCTCGAAAGCACGCATCTGGTGGCTGGCCCGTACCAGAATCGCCATATCGTTCAGGCCGACGGGGGGCAGGTTGCGGGTGCCGGACTGGTAGGATTCGATCTCCTCTCCGATCCAGCGGGCTTCCTCGGTGCCGTCCCAATGGCCGATCAGGCGCAGCTTTTCGCCCTCTGGCTCGGCGGTCCACAGGGTTTTGCCCAGCCGTCCGGCATTGTGGTCGATCACCCCCGACGCGGCGGCCAGAATATGCGGCGTAGAGCGATAGTTCTGCTCCAGCTTGACCACATGCGCGCCCGGAAAATCCTTTTCGAATTTGAGGATATTGCCAACCTCGGCCCCGCGCCAACCATAAATCGACTGGTCGTCATCGCCCACACAACAGATGTTTTTGTGACCCGCAGCCAACAGGCGCAACCAAAGGTATTGCGCGACATTGGTATCCTGATACTCGTCCCCCAGAATATACTTGAACCAGTGCTGGTACTTTTGCAGCACATCGGGGAAGGCCTGAAAAATATTGACCATATGCAACAACAAGTCGCCAAAATCGACCGCGTTCAGGGTCAGCAGACGGGCCTGATAGGCGGCGTACAATTCGATCCCGCGCCGGTCATAGGCGTGCGCCTCGCTTGCGGGCACCTTTTGCGGAGTCCATGCGCGGTTTTTCCA
>JALXER010000070.1 GCA_027069385.1 Paracoccaceae bacterium | reverse complement strand
TAAAACGCCCTCACCCAAGGCCATAGGCCACACCCGTGCCCGGGTAGCTCAGGGGTAGAGCAGTGGACTGAAAATCCTCGTGTCGGTGGTTCAAATCCGCCCCCGGGCACCATTTTTTCAAATGCGTTGATCCGTTCGGTCAGGTTGGGACGGGATTGTCATTGCCTGAAATGAGAGCCTTTTTGTCGCTTCGCAGACAGGGGCAGCATGGCCAGCCGGATCGATAAAACCGGTGCAGGCACAACATCCCGAACCGTTAACACGGGTCAGACCCAGGAATTCAGCTTTTGGATCCCCACCAGAAAGCCGGATTTTTGCAGGGCGGCGATGGGATAGGTCGGGTCGAAAAACAGCGCGTCGTCAAAGTCCGGTTCAAGGATTTTGAGCTTGCGCCGCGCATCCAGCGCCTTGTCGTGCGATTCCATCTTCAGGTGGATAGCGTATAGATAACGCAGCGGCGGTTTATAATCGGGCACGGTCATGCGCACGCTTTCGCTAAGCACCCGTGCCTGTTCCAACCGGCCAACCATCGTGGCGCCGATCATCGCCAATGTGTCAATCAGATAGCGGTAAGGCCCTTCACCGGCGATAGCGCGGGCATAGTTGGTTTGGGTATAGGCGGTTTCGTAATCGCCCAGATAGCAATTGGCCGCACCGATAAACGCCCATGCCAGCGGGTTGGTTTTGTTCAGCGCAATGGCCCGCGCGGCCAGATCACGGGCAAGGTGGTAATCCCCGAGCAGAAAGCTGAGCACATAAGAGGTCAGCGCCAGCACCATCGAATTATGCGGCTCCAGTTCCAGCGCGCGACTGACCAGCGACTCCGCCTCTTCGCAAATTTCGGTCCGATCACCGGCCTCGCGCTCGCCAAAGCTGTAGGTCAGCAAAAAGGCCAGCCATGCCAGATGAATGCCGCGATGGTCGATGTCGAATTGTTCGAGCAGATAGGCGCGCACATGTTCGTCACGATGCGCGCGCCGCCCGAAGATCTCCAACACCGCCTCGGCCCCCGAGTTGACCCCCGCAGTGTGGGTGCAGCCTTCGGCCTGCGCCAGTTCGATAATTGCCCGACTGGTGGCGTTGTTGATCACCTTGATCCGGTCGCGCTGTTCGTCAAATTCGGGCGAGCCGGGGTTGAGTGTGTGCAGTGAAACCGCCCGACCGCTGGACCATAGCAAAGCCATAGAGCCGAAACCGGTGGCGGTTTTATCGTGCAGCCGGTCCTGAAACAGCAAAACCGGCCGCTTGCCATCGGTTTCCGCACCGGTTTGCCCGCTATACAGCACCTTGGCCGGCGTCCATTCAGCCACCGAGTTTACCACCAACCGCGACAGGCCGGTCACAAGGGTTGCGTCAACGGGGCTTTCGTCACAAACCAGTACCGGTTCGGGGTCGCCCCGCTCGTCAGGGTTTTGATAGCGCGGGTGCGATTCCTTGCGCATCAGTTCGGCGCGACGCTCGGACAGCCAGGCGGTAAAGGCATCGTCGCGGATGACCAGATCGTGGAACAGGCGCGAATTCCAGTTCGACAGCACCGGCGCATCGTCAATCACCACCCGCTCGGGGTTCAGCCACAAGCTGCTGCGATCGGCAAAAAACACGTCTTTAAGGGCACCAAACACGCCACGGATATCCGCAACCACCTGCCGCAGGCTGGCAAGCCCTTGCGCATGGCCGCGATCGCTCCATAACAGCGCCACCATTTCGGAGCGCGAACAACGCATGTTCTGGGCAACCAACAGCACCGCAAGCACCCCGCGCGCCTTGGCCCCGAGGGTCTCGATATCCGCCCCGTCCGAGGTACGCAGAACAAAGTTCCCGTGGATATGCGCGTGCAACCGGTTCACTTTTCCCTCAAAAAGCTACGTTTTGAAGGCATCATACCCCATAACAGCAGATTCGGCATTCATAATCTTTGCATTTTGCGAAAAACCTTGCTTTGTATTCGTTATTAATTCGTTAACGCCCCGCTAAAAGATAAATCTGGTTTGACATACAGGTGCAGGGTTGTACACCGAATTGGGGGCCGTGAACATGACGGCCTATGTATCATTTTGGGACGGAGAGCATAATGGGTTTGTTAAATGCGGGAAACGCGGGCAATGCCGGAAACGCTGGCAACGCAGGTAACGCGGGCAATGCAGGTAACGCGGGCAATGCAGGGAATGCGGGTAACGCCGGTAATGCGGGTGAGTATGTCTCGCCGATGGTTTCGGGCGCGCTGATTTCGCATCGGGACGGGGTGGTCGGCCCTTGGCAGACCCCCGATTACACCCCCGCCAATCTGGATAATTCCGAGCAGAACCAGATGAAACGCTGGGCGCCGCAGTTTCGGGCC
>JALXER010000069.1 GCA_027069385.1 Paracoccaceae bacterium | reverse complement strand
GCTGACCCTGTTCCATATGGATAACGGCATCGGGTTTTACCTGCAAATGGTGCTGGCCCCGCAAGAAATGGTCATGGGGCTTTGGCTGGTGGTGATGGGGTTCAACAAGCCGGCACTGACGAGACTTTGCCACAATCCGGCACAAGATTGTTAACAAACGTGGATTGAAATTGAAACCATGGTCCCTATCCTGTATGGGCGGGGTAATCTTGAAATCCATGCTTTGAATACCCATGTATACAGCAACGAGAAACAAGGGAGTGCCAATGAGCTATACCAATCTTCCGGCCCCGTCGCCCGAACAGGGCCTGTCACGCTATATGCAGGAAATCCGCAAGTTCCCGATGCTGGAACCCGAGGAAGAATACATGCTGGCCAAAGCGTGGGTTGATCATCAAGACAGTGAATCCGCCCATAAACTGGTGACCAGCCATCTGCGTCTGGCCGCCAAAATTGCCATGGGCTATCGCGGCTATGGCCTGCCCACCGCCGAGGTGGTTTCCGAGGCCAATGTCGGCCTGATGCAGGCGGTCAAACGTTTTGACCCCGAAAAGGGTTTTCGCCTTGCGACCTATGCCATGTGGTGGATCCGCGCCAGCATTCAGGAATATGTGCTGCGCTCGTGGTCGCTGGTGAAAATGGGCACCACAAGCGCGCAGAAAAAGCTGTTTTTCAACCTGCGCAAGGCCAAGAACAAGATCGGCGCGTTAGAGGATGGCGACCTGCGCCCGGAAAACGTGGCCCAGATCGCCAGCGAACTGAACGTGACCGAGCAGGAGGTTATCTCTATGAACCGGCGTATGTCGGGAGGCGATGCCAGCCTGAATGCGCAGATCAAGACCGACGGCGAAGGCGCGGCGCAGTGGCAGGACTGGCTGGAAGATGAAAACGCCGATCAGGCCAGCGACTATGCCGAGAAAGACGAGTTGGATATCCGGCGCGAATTGCTGATGGAGGCCATGCAGGACCTGAACGAGCGCGAGCGCGATATTCTGACCAAGCGCCGCCTGCAAGACGATGTGATGACGCTTGAAGACCTGTCGGGCGTGTACGGGGTCAGCCGCGAACGCATCCGCCAGATCGAGGTGCGCGCCTTTGAAAAGCTGCAGTTGAAAATGCGTGAACTGGCGGCCGAGCGCGGTATGCTCCCGAGTGCCAACTAGCGGCAATGGCGCTGCTGTATCTGCTTTTCGGGTTCTGGCTGTATGGCAATCAGGGCGCGCTGGTCTACTTTCCCAAAGATACGCCGCTGGCGCAATGTACCCTGCCCGAGGGGGTGACCTTCTGGCAGGCGGGGGATGAACGCGGCATTCTGGCCGATTTCGACAACCCCGATCTGCTGGTGTTTTTTCATGGCAATGCCGATTCTGCCTGCGACTGGCGCTATCTGGGGGTAAACCACCTGAACCCGCTTGGCTTTGATGTGCTGGTGCCCGAGTTTCCGGGCTATGCCGGTGACGCGCGAGCGCCCGCCAAGCCTGCCATGGAGGCGATGATCGCGCAGGTCCAGACATGGGCGCGGGCGCAGGGCTATGCGCATGTCAGCGTGATGGGCTATTCGCTGGGCACCGGTGCGGCGGCGCTGTTTGCCAGGCCCGCGCAGGTGCGGCAGGTGATCCTGTTTGCGCCGTTTGACAGTATTTACAACGTGGCACGGGCGCAGGGGCTGATGTATCCGCGCTGGGTCCTGCGCGAGGATTACGACAATGTGGCAGCGTTGCGGGGGATCGATGCGCGGGTGGATATTCTGCATGGCGGGGTTGATCAGGTGATTCCGGTAGCGCATTCGCTAAGGCTGACCCTCGATCTGATGGGCTCGGGTGTGCAGGTGGTGCGTCGCGTGGTGCCCGGTCAGGGCCATCACAACCTGTTCGAGTTGCCCGCCTTTGACGCCTATCTGGCCGACATCCTGATCCGCTGACCCGGCACCCGTGACCCAAAGGAATTCCCCGCGCAAGCGCGGGGAATGCGCGATAACCCATTCCCGATAAATCGGGAATGGGCGATTGGCACCCGGTGGCATGGGTTTGGAAAAAAGGCTCGATTGGTCATGGTTTCGGGGGCGGATTGCGGTAGTATCGGGCAAGGCCCGCGAATCAGAATGACCGGCGAGAACCCATGTCAGACATCCTTACGCTATCGGTGAATCCCGCGCTGGATTCAGCCGCAGAGGTCGAAACCGTTAAGCCCGATATCAAGCTTTACTGCCAGAATGCCACGCTGGAGGCAGGCGGCGGCGGGGTGAATGTGTCGCGCGCGCTGTTGTTGCTGGGTGGCGACAGCACCGCCTTTGTGGCGCTGGGCGGGGCGACAGGGGGGATGTTGCTGGATATGCTGAAACAGGACGGGGTCAGGGTGGCGCGTTTTGATGCGCCCGGTCTGACCCGCCAGAACACCGCCATTCTGGAGACCTCTACCCGTCGGCAGTTCCGGTTCGGGCAGGCAGGGCCGTGTTGGAGCGCAAAGGATGTGGCGCGGGCCATCAGGCAGATTGACGGGCTGATCGGGCGTGGAACCATGGTGGTTGGCAGCGGGTCATTGCCCCCCGGGGTTGCGCCGGCGTTTTATGCCGGGATCAACCGTATGGCGCATGCGCGCGGCGGTCAGATGGTGCTGGATACCTCGGGCGAGGCGATGACAAGTGCGCTGGATAATACCGTGCTGCCGTTTCATGTGGTGCGCATGGACCGGCATGAATCGCAGGTGTTGTCGGGCCGGGCGCTGGAGCGTGACCGCGACGCGGTGCATTTTGCCCATTCGCTTATTTTGCGCGACAAGGCCGAGATCGTGGTGCTGGCGCGCGGGGCGAAAGGCTCGCTGATCGTATCGGGCGACGAGGCGTTTATTTGCGCTCCCCCAGTGGTCGAGGTACGCAGCAAGGTCGGGGCCGGTGACAGTTTTGTCGCGGCGATGACGCTGGGCCTGTCGCGGGGCTGGACGCTGCGCAAATCGGCGCAATATGGTACGGCGGCGGCGGCGGCAGCGGTAACGACGCCGGGCAGCGCCTTATGCCCGCGCGCCACGCTGGAGGCATTGTTGCCCGAAGTGGTGACCCGCGAGGCGCACGGCGATTCAGGCTAAGCCCTAGTTGGCCGACAGGCGCGCGCGCACCAACCGAACCATGTTTTCACCCATGACCTTGCGAATGGTCGGGGCCGTCAGGCCCGCGTCGAGCAGCGCTTGTGTCAGCGCGGCCAGTTCCGACACATCGAACCGCGTGGTTACCGAGCCGTCAAAGTCGGAGCCAAGCGCAACATGGTCTTCGCCCAGCAGGTTGACCGCTGCCACAATCGCGCCGGCAATCCCCGCAGGGGTGATATCGCAGACCGCTTCTTCCCAGAACCCGATGCCGATCACCCCGCCCCGATTGGCGATTTCGACCATCAGCGCGTCGGGGATATTGCGCTTGGTCTGGCAGTGGGAATGGATCCCCGTATGGCTGACCACCAGCGGAATATCGGTCATGTCCAGCACATCGCGCACCACTTGCGGGCTGGAATGGGCCAGATCGAGGATCAGCGGGCGTTCAGCCACCTGCACCACCACCTGCCGGCCGAAATCGGTTAGCCCGGCACCGGATTCCCCGTGAAGCGAGCCGCCCAGCTCATTGTCGAAAAAGTGTTGCAGGGCGATCAGGCGATAGCCCTCATCAACCAGGTTTTGCAGGTTTTCCAGCTTGCCTTCCAGCGGGTGGCTGCCCTCTATGCCCAGAATGGCACCGACAGTCCGGTCGCCATTGGCGCGACGCGCAAGCAGCGCGTCCAGATCGGCGGCGGTCAGGATGATCTTCAACCGGTCCGGCGCGGCGGCCTGAAAACCGTGCAGGCGTTGGGCCATATAGACCGCGCGTTCATAGATGCTCTGCCAGGTGCGGGCGGGCCAAAGCTGCGCCATGGCCAGCAGGGTGATATTGTCGCGTGCATCGGCCGAATTCCGGTTATAGTTCAGGCCGGCGGGGCTTTTGGTAACGGCGGTAAAGACCTGCAAGGCTACGTTGCCCTCTATCAGGCGCGGAATATCGACCTGCCCGTAGGCACCACGTTTGTTCAGATCACGGTTCCACAGCAGACTGTCGGCATGCAGATCGCCGATGGTCAGGCTGTTATGCAGGGCCATGGCCGCGTCGGAAACCGGATAGGGGTCGTGGGCCAGCACGACGTTTTTGGAGCGCTCCACATAGCCCGGGCCAAAGACCAGAAACAGGACCAGCGCCAGCGTGCCGATGGTCAGAATGAATTTCAGCCCGCGTTTTAACAGCCATTTCATCGGGTGCCCTCCTTGGTTTCGGGTCCATAGAACCCGCAACCGGCGCAAAAAGCCAGCCTAAACTTGTGCCATGGCGGATCGGTGCCCGTAGCTGCGACATTTCGGGTTTTTTGGGGCGGGGTGTTGAAACGGGGTTTTTGCCGACTAAATCAGTCAGGAACCGGGGCCGCGCCCCATAGAATAAGGAAATCCCATGACCCGTCCGACCATTACCTATTTCTCCGATGTGCTGTGCATCTGGTCCTATATCTCGCAAATCCGTCTGGATGAACTGGCCAGCGAATACGGTGATCGTATCGCAATTGACGAAAAATTCGTGTCGGTGTTTGCCGATGCGCGCACCAAGACCCACGCGACCTGGAAGGACAAAGGCGGCTATGCGGCGATGAATGCGCTGTTCCAGAAGCTGTCCAAAAAGTACCCGCATATCAGCGTGCATCCCGATGTGTGGACGGTGACGCAACCCACGACCTCTACCGTGGTGCATCAGGTGCTGAAGGCCGTGCAGGCAGTCGAGGGGGCGGATAGCCAGACGGCCTATGCCGACACCATCGCGGCCAAAGCCGTGCGGGGCTTTCGCGAGGCATTTTTTGCGCAGGCGCTGGATGTTTCCAACTGGCAGGTGCAGGCAGACCTGATTGCCGAACTGGGGTTGGAGCCGGATGCGGTAGAGACGAAATTGCGCAGTGGTGAAGCAGCGGCGCTGCTGGATGCGGACCTCAAGCAGGTGGGTGAATTGCATGTCAGCGGGTCTCCGACATTTGTAATGAATGACGGGCGTCAAACCCTGTTTGGCAATGTGGGGTACAAGTTGATCAAGGCCAATGTTGAAGAACTGTTTCGCACCAACAGTGGCGACAATGCCAGTTGGTGCTAGGGGTGAATGTCGGGGCGGTGCCTAAGGGACCACGCTCCCTACGGGATAATTTTCGCTGTCAGGTACGACGGGTAGATTTGGTTTAATACACTGAATATATTGTGTAAAAGCGTGTTCTGACCGAACCGCTAAACCGGTTTAGTGGTTCGGTTTCGGCGCATTGCCCGTCGCGGGCAGTATGTTCGCTCAACAGAAATCCGGACCTCGAACTTGTCGGGTGTGACCCGCGGCCGGTTTTTGCGTGGCCACAAGGTGCTGACGTTTCGGGGCGGCGCGGGCGCAAGGGTGCCCGACACCCTGTGGTTGCCGCGCCGCGTCAGAGCTGCCTATGCTTCCATGGCCTCCAGTTCATCGATCATGCCCGATATCATCGAGAGGCCCTTGTCCCAGAATTTCGGGTCCGAGGCGTCCAGCCCGAACGGGGCCAGCAATTCGGTGTGGTGTTTCGAGCCGCCGGCCTTGAGCATCTCGAAGTATTTTTCAACAAAATCCGGATCGCCTTCCTCGTAAACCGCATAGAGCGCGTTGACCAGCCCGTCGCCAAACGCATAGGCATAGACATAAAAAGGCGAGTGGATGAAATGCGGGATATACGACCAGAAGCTCTCGTACCCTTCCATAAAATTGAACCCGTCGCCAAGGCTCTCGTGCTGCACTTCCATCCAGATATCGTTGATCTGGTCGGGGGTCAGTTCGCCGTCGGCGCGCGCGCTGTGGACGCGGCATTCAAAGTCGTAAAACGCGATCTGGCGCACCACGGTGTTGATCATGTCCTCTACCTTGCCGGCCAGCAGACGTTTGCGCGCCGCCTGATCGGGGGCGTCGGCCAGCAGCTTGCGGAATGTCAGCATCTCGCCAAATACCGACGCGGTTTCGGCAAGGGTCAGCGGAGTAGAGGAAAGCAACTCGCCCTGATCTGCCGCCAGAACCTGATGGACCCCGTGGCCCAGTTCGTGCGCAAGTGTCATCACATCGCGTTGTTTGCCCAGATAATTGAGCATCACATAAGGGTGCGCGTCGGTGACAGTCGGGTGGGCAAAAGCGCCCGGAGCCTTACCCGGTTTCACTGCGGCATCAATCCAGCCGTTTTCGAAAAACGGTTGTGCGATAAAGGCCATACATTCGTCAAATCCGGCATAGGCCTCCATAACGATTTCCTGCGCATCGAACCAGCCGATGGTCAGGTCGTCATCATTGGGCAGCGGCGCGTTACGGTCCCAGATTTCCAGCTTGTCGAGGCCCAGCCACTTGGCCTTGAGCGCGTAATACCGGTGCGAAAGCTTGGGATAGGCCGCCACCACCGCATCGCGCAGCGCCTGCACCACCTCGGGTTCGACATGGTTGGCCAGATGGCGCGACATTTGCGGAGTCGGCAGCTTGCGCCAACGGTCCTCTATCTCTTTTTCCTTGGCAAGGGTGTTGGTGATGCGGGCAAATAGCGGCAGGTTTCGGGTGAACACCTCGACGAGCGCCCTGGCCCCGGCTTCGCGCCGGGCGCGGTCGGTGTCAGAAAGCAGGTTCAGCGTGGCTTCAAGGGGCAATTCCTCGCCGTCCACATCAAAGGTCAGACCGGCCATGGTTTCGTCAAACAGCCGGTTCCACGCGGCGGCCCCGACAACAGAATTGTCATGCAGGAATTTTTCGAGTTCATCCGAAAGCTGATAGGGCTTCATGGCGCGGATGCGGTCAAGCACCGGTTTGTAACGGGCCAGATCGGTGTTTTCGGCCAGCATGGCATCCAGCACCGCGTCATCCACCCGGTTCAGTTCCAGGTCGAAAAACACCAGCGGGTTGGACATTTCGGTGATGGCCGCCTGCATGTCGGACATGAATTTGCCGCGCTCGGGATCGGTGGTATTCTGGTAATAGCGCAGGCCCGCATAAGACATGATCCGGCCCATTTTGGCGCTGATTGCCTCTTGACGCTGAATGGCTTCCAGCATTTCTTCGGCAGACAGATCGGCCAGCTTGCCTTGGTAATCGGCGGCAAAGGCGGGGGTTTCGGTGCCAAGCCAGGCCAGATCGGCCTTGATTTCGGGGCAGTCCTGACCGGTGTACAGGTCATCCAGGTTCCACTCCGGCAGGTCGCCCAGATTGGCACCTTGGGTTGGTTCTTGGGCAGCATGGGTTTCGGGACGCAAAGGGGGGTGGGCAAACATGGGGTTCTCCGGTTGAAAAGGCTTCCCCCTAGATATGGTGGCAAAGCGTCACGCGCAACCCCACCGCCGGAGCTTCGCTTCGGCGCGGGGGCTGCCCCCCGCCTCATCGATGCCCCATTCGGGGCGCTTTGGTCAACTTGGTGTAACTCAGGAGCAAAGCCGGCCGTTTCTTCCGCCGAGCCGAAGGCGAGGCCCGGCCCAAACAGAACCCTTTGATTGCGTAAGCAATCAGGGGGTGGCGTGCGGGAGGACCCCGTACGGTCGGGGCGGAAGGGTGCTCTTGGAACCCGTGATTGCATACCGCACTGTAGCAGTCAAATGCAGCAAATCGATCGCATAAAACCTTAAGGGGCTGACCCAGATAACTACTTCAGATGACGCTTGACCCATTGTCTTAGCTGCATTAACCGAGATGATCGGTCACTGTTGTTAAAACGCCACTCACATTCCTTCAAATATAGCCCAAATTGGGCCTGAGGAATACCGTTAAATTTGCGCATATGGCGCTTGGCCTGGTTCTAAAAATTCTTGATGCCATTGATATGGTTGTGGCAGTCGACGAAGAGCTTAGGCTCTGGGCGGCGCTTGATACGGCGGGAATAGAAGCGCGCCAACTGCCATCCGCACAGATCAAAGCCTTTGCTACCAGCCGCGGAACACGCGCCAAGACGGATCGGATCGGTGCTGAATTGATCGC
>JALXER010000068.1 GCA_027069385.1 Paracoccaceae bacterium | reverse complement strand
CCTATGTACCCCAACCTTTAAACCACTACATCTGGGGGTAAATCGCCGATTTTAGGCGATTTACCCGCAATTCAGTAATACTTCGGTAATACTTGTGTGCGATTCCTGAACCCGAGCAGAAAATAATAAATCGGGAGAAATGGCATGAGTATTCAGGCACTCATATTTGACGTTGACGGCACCATTGCCGAAACGGCCGACATCCACCGCGCCGCTTTTAATCAAAGTTTTCGGGCACGGGGGCTGGGCTGGGTCTGGGATCGCAAGATTTTCAGCCTGCTGACCGGACAGTTGACCGACCTGCAAAAGCTGCAAACCTATAACCGGACCGTGGCCAAACTGGACAGCACCCCGCGCCTGTCGCTGGATGATCTGCGCCAGATTCAGGCCGATAAAACCCGCCGGTTTGTCCGGTTGGTCAAGGGCTCCCATGTGGCGCTGCGCCCCGGCGTAGCAAGGCTGATCTTTGAAGCGCGCCATGAAAACATGGTGATCGGGGCGCTTGCCACCGGCCCGCGCGCCGAATTCGACGCGCTGATGCTGCACCTGTTTGGCTATGATGCCTTGGCCCTGTTTGACTGCATCCGTACCCGCGAGGACATGGGCAAACCCGAAAAACTGAACCCGCTTTATCGCTCGGTCATCGATTGTATCGGGGTGGAGCCGGGCCGGATCATGGCGTTTGACGATTGCGAATTCGGGGTGCTTAGCGCCAAACTGGCCGGAATGCGCGCCATCGCCACGCCCAGCCTTTATACCTCGTCGCAGATGTTCAAGGCCGCCGATCTGGTGATCAGCGATCTGGGCGAACCGGCCGCCCCTTTCGAACTGATCCGTGGCAAACAGGGCATCAGCGACTTTATCAGCCCGCAATTCCTGAACGGGCTGGACAATGGCCGGTTTAAGGCGGCATAGGCGCGGGTGTTAACCTTGTCGTTACAAAATATGATTATGCTGGGGCGTGAAATCTGGGTACGTTTGGACAGGCAAGCGAATGGAAGGTGTCATGCGGTTTATAGCAACGGTCTTGATGGCGGGTATGGTGGCGCAGGCGGGCAACGCGCAGCAGGTCGAGACGCCCGCGCAGATCGGCCCGATTGCCAGCTTTAATCTGGGCGTGGGTCCGGGCTGGGGCGTTTCCGGCGGGCTGGGTATTACCTATGCCGATATCCTGAAACCTGCCCCGCAAACGGGGCTGCTGCCCGCGCAGGATGCCATGCCGCTACAAGTCATCCCGCCGCCGAATGGCCGGTTGGGGGTTGATCTGAACCTGACCTTCAGCTTTTCGTTTTAGCACCGCTGACCGCGCCGTAAACCAGCCCCTGATAAACCTGTTCAATCTCGGCCAGCGACAGGCGGCCCTGATCGCGATACCAGGTGGTCATTCCGGTCAGCATGGCAATAATCGCATAGCTGCTTAGCTTGCAATCGCTGATCTGGAAATCGCCGGTTTTCTGGCCAGCGGCAAGGATACCCTCCAACACAAGCTCATAACGCCGCCGGGTTTCCGAGATGGTCGCCAGATTTTCCGGCAGCAGGTTGCGCAACTCCATATAGGCAATGAACACCTCGTCGGCACGATCCAGATGATAATGGATGTGAAAACTGACAAAACGTTGCAATTGCGCAAGGGGCGTGGCGGAATCGGGCAGCTTTTCCGTTTCCCACGCGCCGAGCAGCCCATCAAGATGCTGCTGCATAATGTCGAACAGCAATGCCTGTTTGTTGGGCGTATACAGGTACAGCGCGCCGGCCTGCACCCCGACCTTTTGCGCGATCTGGCGCATAGAGACCGCCGCGAACCCGTGTTTGGCGAATAGCGCCGTCGCCGCTGCGCGCAGGTCTGTTGCGGTCTTTTTCCCGTCTGATCCGGTTTTTCTGGCCATTTATCCCTCGGCTTTTTGCCAAGGTTAACTGAACACTTGTTCAATGGGTAGCGAAAAATCCTTACACTTGAATTTCCTCTCTTTGTGCATCACATTTCGAGAACACAGGTTGATTAATGCCTCCCCCCTGCTGAACGGTTCTATGCTATTTTGGCAAACAAGGTTCGAAAAGAGCCGATGTTCGCAAAACACCCGCTGGACGGGTGTTCTGGAACCCTGCCCGTAAAGGCCGCCAAACAACCTAAGGTCAGAACCCTTCTGTATTTATGATCTGCTAAGATGTGACACTATCGACCATGGCGAAGGTCAATAGTAAGGCGGTGTATGGCGTCTGAGCCTTGTGAGTTTAACCACGTTTCCCAGGTCGTGTTGACATTCACTTTGCCCATTTTATCGCTGCAACGCGATACAGGAATCCTGCATAGTTTCTTACGAGTTTGTCGTAACGTGTTGCGATGCGGCGGAAGTGTT
>JALXER010000067.1 GCA_027069385.1 Paracoccaceae bacterium | reverse complement strand
GATGCGGGTAATGCCGTGCTTTGCCAGATAGTGCGCCAGCCCGTCCACGCCGCCAAAGCCGCCAGTGCGGTGCGGGCTGGCCAGCGGTTTGCGGGTTGCTCCGGCCAGCGACAGGATGGCCCGGGGGCCGAGCGCCTCTGCCAGCTTGCGCGCCTCGGTGGTGCCGCCAAGGATCAGGATCATGGCGCCCTCGCCAGTATCGTACCGGAGCGGTCGATCACGATGGTGTCCACCTTGACCGGCGCGTCGCGCAGGGTGGCAAGTGCATGTTGGCGGGCGCGGGTCGCGATGGCCTGTGCCAGCGGTTGCCCCGTCATGCCATAGGCGTCAAGCGCAGTATTGGCTCGTGCCACTTCGGGCCTACCGGCCCAATCGGCCAGCACCTCGAAATCCACCGTAGAGCGCCCCGAATGCAGGTCCATCGCGCCTTGCGCCAGCTTGGCCATTTTGCCAATCCCCCCCGCGATGGTCAGGCGCGCCACCGGATGACGGCGCAGGTATTTAAGCGTTCCGCCGACGAAATCCCCCATGTCCAGACAATCGCCCGTATCCAGTTGGTAAACCGCCCGCGCCGCGGCTTCGGAGGTCGCCCCCGTCGCGGCAATCAGATGCGTGCGCCCCGTAGCCCGCGCCACGTCGATACCGCGATGGATCGACGCGATCCAGGCCGAGCACGAAAACGGCCGCACGATCCCCGTGGTGCCCAGTATCGACAGCCCGCCGACGATACCAAGCCGCGGGTTCCACGTCTTTTTTGCCAGCGCCTCGCCGTTGGCCACCGAAATTTCAACGTCAAAGTTGGGTGCGTGGCCATCCAGCACATCGGCAATCGCAGCGTCGATCATCAGGCGCGGCACCGGATTGATCGCCGGTTCGCCCGGCGCGATGGGCAGGCCCGGCTTGGTGACGGTGCCCACGCCTTCGCCCGCCACAAAGCGCAGCCCGCCCGCATTATGCGAAACCCTTGCGCAAATCAGCGCCCCGTGCGTGACGTCGGGGTCGTCACCGGCATCCTTGACAATGCAGACCTTGGCCCATCCCTTGCCACGCGCAGTGGAACCCAGCCCGAATTGCGGCGTTTCCCCGCGCGGCAACGTGATGGTGACCGGATCGGGAAAGCCCGCGCCCAGCAATGCCGAAACCGCCGCTTTGGCCGCTGCCGCCGCGCATGCGCCCGTTGTCCATCCTTTGCGTAGTTCAGCCATAATTCGGGTTAGCCTGTTGCCCCGCCCTTGGCAAGCCGCCGCTTTACAGCCATCCCGTCCGCGGATAGGCTGACGGCATTTCATCAATTCAATACAAAGGAATACTATATGCCCCTCGAAAAAGCCGTTAAAAAGACCAAAGGAAAAGTTGTCATCGCCAAAAAGAAGGACACTCCCCCCAAGGGCAAAAGCTCCGACGGGTCGGTGCTGGGCGAAATCAAGCCGTTTAACCGCAAATACCACTATACCGTTTTTCTGACCTCGAACCGGTCCCCCGGCCCCGGGCGCGACCCGCAGCCTATACAGGTTCAGGGCGACATTCGCGAAGTCAGCGACGACTGGATCCGGATCCGCACCGAATCCGGCTATAAAGAATATCGCGACATGCTGATCCCGCTGGCCAGCATTCTGTATTTCGTCGAGCATTATCAGGGCGAAAGCTGAGTTTAGCCCTAATAATCCGAGACCAGCAAGTGTAACGGCGCGGCGTCTTCCTTTATCTGTGCGAACCGGCCGATGGGGTCGCGAAAGGTGTTGTCGGTTTTGTCGTTGTTGATGGTGGATACCTCGCCGATCAGTACATCGCCGCCCTCGCCCCAAAAAGCGTGCCAGTCGCCGGGCATCAGGGTGATGCTTTGGCCCGGGTCCAGCACCACCACCTCGCCGGGGGCAAAGGTGCGATCAACCCCGTCCATGCGCACCCGACAAGGCGCGGTCGGGTCGAACCCGCCTGAGGCGTCCGAGCCGTACAGCTCCAACGCCAAGCCCGCGCCACCGCGATTGATGATATCCTCGGCCTTGATGGTGTGGCGGTGCATGGGGCTGATCTGGTCCCGGCGCGAGATCATGATCTTTTCGGCGTAACACATGCCGCCGCCGCGTTGCAGGTCTGCCAAACGCCCGTTGCGCAAGGTAAACAGAAATAGCCCCAGCCGTGCGAAATCCCCCTGCCCGTAATCGGTGATATCCCAGCCCAGCCCGGCCCGCATCACCCCCGCATGGCGGCGCAACTGTTCAGGGGGCAGATAGGCAAAAGGGGGCAGGATATACCCGAAAGAGCGGATAAACCCGTCCGCCGCTGCCATGATCTCGTTGATTTCCGATCGCTTCATTTGCTGCCCCCCGCTATCTTGCCGCCCTCGCCACCCTACACGGGCCAAGCGCAGGCGCAATCCCCGTTTGGTGCCTTGCCCCCCCGAACAGTGGCAAGCCAGGCGCGGATTTTTCGGCGTTGATAGGCCCGCTTGCCCTTGAACTTGTGCGCCTCAACCCGTAAGTGGGTCAGGAATATGCGTTTAGGAGTGCAGCATGGCAAAGGCGAATCCATTTCAGTTTATCCAGCAGGTGCGGGCCGAGGTGTCCAAGGTTGTGTGGCCGTCGCGTCGTGAAACCATGCTGACAACGGCCATGGTGTTTGTTATGGCAGCCTTTGCGGCGGTGTTCTTTTTTCTGGTTGACCAGATTATCCAGTTCGGGCTGGAACTGATTTTGCAGATGTCCTCTTGATTTATTAGCAATCTGGGGGTATTAGGCAGACCTCTCAACCGCATGTTGCGCGCTTCGATTCGAATTTGAATTCGGCAGCGCGCTTTGTTCTGTTTGGGGGCCGGGGTTAACCCCTTGGAACAAAAGATTAAAAAAGGCGGCATCGCCAAAGGTTAGAGGTCAGGGTCACAATGGCGAAACGCTGGTATTCGTTGAGCGTTCTTTCGAATTTCGAAAAGAAAATCGCGGAAGCGATCGAGGAGGCCATTGTGCAAAATGGCCTTGAGGACGATATCGAACAGGTTCTGGTTCCGACCGAGGAAGTGCTGGAAATGCGCCGCGGCAAAAAAGTCACGCGCGAGCGGCGCTTTATGCCCGGCTATGTGCTGGTCAAAATGGAGATGACCGACCGGGCCTATCACGCGATCAACAACATCAACCGGGTTACCGGATTTCTGGGCGCGCAGAACCGGCCTTCGCCGATGCGTGATTCGGAAGTGGCATTCATCCTGAATCAGGTAGAGGAGGGCGCCGAAAGCCCGCGCAACCTGATTTCCTTTGACATTGGCGAGCAGGTCAACGTCATCGACGGCCCGTTCGAGGGGTTCAGCGGCATGGTCGAAGACGTCGACATGGAAAATGCCCGCCTCAAGGTGACGGTATCAATTTTTGGCCGGGCAACGCCGGTCGAACTCGAATTCACCCAGGTCAGCAAGCAGACCTGAGTGATCCATCGGGTGGAAGGTAAGGGCGCGCGCGCCTGACCCGCACCACCCTACCGCAATGCCCTGCGGGTCGCGACCCAAGGGGCGGTACAGACTAGGAGGCCGTAATGGCTAAAAAAGTAGCTGGCACGATGAAGTTGCAAGTGCCTGCCGGTAAGGCAAACCCGTCCCCGCCCGTTGGCCCTGCTTTGGGTCAGCGCGGGCTGAACATCATGGAATTCTGCAAGGCGTTCAACGCCAAAACGCAGGACCTGGAGGCCGGTGCCCCCTGCCCGACGATTATCACCTATTACGTTGATAAATCGTTCACCATGGATATCAAAACCCCGCCGGCATCCTATATGCTGAAAAAAGCGGCCAAGCTGAAATCCGGTGCCACCAACCCCGCCAAAGAGGTCGTGGGAACCGTGACCATGAAGCAGGTCAAGGAAATCGCGACCGCCAAAATGAAAGACCTGAATGCGGTCGATATGGACGGCGCTGTGAAAATCATCTTGGGGTCCGCCCGCTCGATGGGTATCGAGTTGAAAGGGTAAGGCAATGGCTAAAACTGGAAAACGTTACGCAGCTGCGAAAGCTGCATTCGCAGGCAAATCCGAACTGTCGGTTGACGAGGCCGTTGCCTTGATCAAAGCCAACGCAACCACCAAATTTGACGAAACCGTCGATGTGGCGTTCAACCTGGGTGTTGACCCGCGCCACGCCGACCAGATGGTACGCGGCGTTTGTGCGCTGCCCAACGGCACCGGCAAGGCCATGCGCGTTGCGGTTTTTGCCCGCGATGCAAAAGCTGACGAAGCCAAGGCTGCGGGTGCCGATGTGATCGGCGCCGAAGACCTGATGGAGAGCATCCAGCAGGGCAACCTCGATTTTGACCGGTGCATTGCAACCCCCGACATGATGCCGATCGTTGGCCGTCTGGGTAAAATTCTTGGCCCGCGCAACCTGATGCCCAACCCGCGGGTTGGCACGGTAACCATGGACATCAAGGCCGCTGTCGAAGCTGCCAAAGGTGGCGAAGTGCAGTTCAAGGCCGAGAAAGCCGGCGTTGTGCATGCGGGGATCGGCAAGGTGTCGTTTGACGACGCCAAGCTGGCCGAAAACGTCAAGGCCATGGTTGCGGCGGTCCTGAAGGCCAAGCCGACCGGCGCCAAGGGCACCTATGTCAAGAAAATCGTGCTGTCCTCGACCATGGGGCCGGGCGTTTCGCTCGACGTGGCCGCGGCGGTGGCCGAATAAGCATTCTTGCGAGGGGCAACCCTCGCTCGATCGTCCGAGATGGCGGGTGCTGGCAACAGCATAATTCCTGCCTGAGACGGGAACAAAGAAATCAGATCGGGTAAGCGCCCGGGCCGGTTTTGGCGGTTCCGTAAGGACCCAATCGTCGGGGGCAACCCCGGCAAACATGAGCCGAAAGGGGCGACCCTTTCATAAACTGGAGCAAATCTGTGGATAGAGCCCAAAAAGAAGCAGTGATCGGTGAACTCGGTCAAATCTTCACGGACTCTGGTGTTGTTGTGGTTTCACACTACACCGGTCTGACAGTTGCTGAGATGACGGACTACCGCCTTCGCATGAGCGAAGCAGGCGGGAATGTTCGCGTTGCCAAAAACAGGCTCGCCAAAATCGCCCTGAAAGATACCCCTTGCGAAGGCATCGGGGATCTTCTGGCGGGGATGACAGTGTTCGCATATTCCGAAGATCCGGTAGCGGCGGCGAAAGCCACGCAGGCCTTTGCCAAAGATAACGACAAGCTCGTTATTCTGGGCGGATCGATGGGATCGGACATTCTCGACCCTGCCGGTGTCAAAGCTGTGGCAGCCATGCCAAGCCGCGAAGAGGTTCTTGCCTCTATTGCTGCTTGTCTTACTGCACCGGCCAGCGACATCGCAGCGGCGGCTGGCGCACCTGGCTCGAATATCGCTGGTATACTTTCTACCATCGAAGAACGGGCTGGCGCATAATCTCTGTGACCCTATGACCGGAACATGTGAATCAACGCATACCGGAACAAATTGAAACTGAATACGGAAAGCAAAACAAATGGCTGATCTGAAAAAACTTGCTGAAGAGATCGTTGGTCTGACCCTTCTCGAAGCTGTAGAACTGAAAAACATCCTCAAAGACGAGCACGGCATCGAGCCGGCAGCCGGTGGCGCTGTTGTCATGGCCGGTGCTGCTGGCGGTGACGCTGGTGGTGCAGCCGAGGAAAAAGACGAATTCGACGTTATTCTGGTTGCTGCCGGCGACAAGAAAATCGGCGTAATCAAAGAAGTCCGCGCCATCACCGGCCTGGGCCTGAAAGAAGCCAAAGCTGTTGTGGACGAAGGCGGCAAAGCCGTCAAAGAAGGCGTTTCCAAAGCCGAAGCCGAAGAAATCAAAACCAAGCTGGAAGCCGCTGGCGCGACTGTCGAGTTGAAGTAATACGGGCGGGGCCCTTGCCTTCGCACCAACAAAACAAGGCTGGACCCGTGGGTATCACGGGTTCAGCTATTTGCGTCTTTCAGGGTGCCGCGCGGGCGACTTCCTGAAAGGTGCAGACCGACCGGAAGCGGAATGTGGGAATTTCGCAAGAATTGGAAGGGTGTACCGCAGGGCTTTGACGGGCGTTCCCAGTCGTTCGTCGGGCGTTGAAAAAGGGTTACGAAGACATGGCAAAGAAATTTTCCGGCCACAAGCGCATTCGCAAGTATTACGGACATATTGACGAAATAGCAAAGATGCCGAACCTGATCGAGGTTCAGAAAAGCTCTTATGATTTGTTTCTGAACTCGGGCGACCAGCCCGAGCCAATGGATGATCGCGGTATTAACGCGGTGTTCAACTCGGTTTTTCCGATCAAGGATTTCAACGAGACCTCGACCATCGAGTTCGTGAAATACGAGTTGGAAAAGCCGAAATACGACGTAGAGGAATGCCAGCAGCGCGATATGACCTATAGCGCACCGCTGAAGGTAACCCTGCGCCTGATCGTGTTCGATGTGGACGAAGACACCGGTGCGCGCACCGTCAAGGACATCAAGGAACAAGAAGTGTTCATGGGCGATATGCCCCTGATGACCGACATCGGCACCTTTATTGTGAACGGCACCGAGCGGGTAATCGTTTCGCAGATGCACCGTTCCCCCGGTGTGTTTTTCGACCATGACAAAGGCAAGACCCATTCGTCGGGCAAATTGCTGTTCACCAGCCGCATTATCCCCTATCGCGGCTCGTGGCTGGATTTCGAATTCGACGCCAAGGATATTGTCTATACCCGCATCGACCGCCGCCGCAAACTGCCGGTAACAACGTTGTTGTATTCGCTGGGAATGACACAGGAGGACATTTGCGACGCCTATTACGATACGGTTGAATACAAGCTGAACAAAAAGAAAAAGGCCTGGGCGACCAAGTTCTTCCCCGACCGGGTTCGTGGCACCAAGCCGGAATATGACATCATCGACGCCAAAACCGGCGAAGTGATCGCTCCGGCAGGTAAAAAAGTTACGCCACGCACGGTGAAAAAGTGGAAAGACGACGGCAGCGTTGAAAATATTCTGGTGCCGATGGAAACCATTCTGGGGCGGTTCTCGGCCAAGGATATCATCAACGAGGAAACCGGTGAAATCTGGATCGAGGCCGGCGGTGAAATCACGCAGGAACTGGACAAGGAAGGCAATGTAACCGGCGGTACGCTGAAAACCCTGCTGGATAACGGCGTGACCAGAATTCCGACGCTGGATATCGATAACGTCAATGTTGGCCCCTATATTCGCAACACGATGGCGCTGGACAAGAACCTGAACCGCGACACCGCATTGCTGGACATTTACCGCGTGATGCGCCCGGGCGAACCGCCCACCATTGACGCGGCCTCGGCGATGTTCGACACTATGTTCTTTGACAGCGACCGGTTCGACCTGTCCACGGTTGGCCGTGTTAAAATGAACATGCGCCTGCAACTGGATGCCCCCGATACCCAGCGCACCTTGCGCAAGGAAGATATCGTTGCGGTCATCAAGGGGCTGGTTGACCTGCGCGACGGGCGCGGCTCGGTAGACGATATCGACCATCTGGGCAACCGGCGTGTGCGCTCGGTTGGTGAATTGATGGAAAACCAGTATCGCGTCGGCCTGCTGCGCATGGAGCGCGCGATTCGCGAGCGCATGTCGTCGGTCGAAATCGACAACGTGATGCCGCAAGATCTGATCAATGCCAAACCGGCTGCCGCTGCGGTGCGCGAGTTCTTCGGCTCCAGCCAGTTGTCGCAGTTCATGGACCAGACCAACCCGCTTTCCGAGGTGACGCATAAACGTCGCCTGTCCGCACTTGGGCCGGGCGGTCTGACCCGCGAACGTGCCGGGTTCGAGGTGCGCGACGTGCACCCGACCCATTACGGCCGCATGTGCCCGATTGAAACGCCCGAGGGGCCGAATATTGGTCTGATCAACAGCCTTGCATCCTTTGCCAAGGTCAACAAATACGGCTTTATCGAAACCCCGTATCGCACGGTAAAAGACGGTCAGGTGACCGACGAAGTGCGCTATATGTCGGCCACCGAGGAAATGCGCTATACTGTGGCGCAGGCCAACGCCGACCTTGATGAAAACGGCCGGTTCAACAATGATCTGGTATCGACCCGTGAAGGCGGCGAGCATATGCTCAACCCGCCCGAACGCATCGACCTGATCGACGTATCGCCGCGCCAGTTGGTGTCGGTCGCGGCTTCGCTGATTCCGTTCCTTGAAAACGATGACGCCAACCGCGCCCTGATGGGCTCGAACATGATGCGTCAGGCCGTGCCGCTGGTCAAAGCCGAGGCGCCCTATGTGGGCACCGGCATCGAAGAAGTCGTGGCGCGCGATTCCGGTGCGGCCATCACCGCGACCCGTGGCGGGATTGTGGATCAGGTGGACGCGATGCGCATCGTGGTGCGCGCAACCGAAGATCTGAGCGTCGGCGACCCCGGCGTTGACATCTATCGTCTGCGCAAGTTCCAGCGCTCGAACCAGAACACCTGCATCAACCAGCGCCCGCTGGTCAAGGTGGGCGACAGCGTGCACAAAGGCGAGGTCATCGCCGATGGCCCGTCTACCGATCTGGGCGAATTGGCGCTGGGTAAAAACGTGCTGGTCGCGTTTATGCCGTGGAACGGGTACAACTACGAAGACTCGATCCTGATTTCCGAACGGATCGTCAAGGATGACGTGTTCACCTCTATCCATATCGAGGAATTCGAGGTCGCGGCGCGTGATACCAAGCTTGGCCCCGAGGAAATCACCCGCGATATCCCCAATGTCGGCGAGGAGGCCCTGCGCAACCTCGACGAAGCCGGGATTGTCTATATCGGTGCCGAAGTAGGCCCTGCGGATATTCTGGTTGGCAAAATCACCCCCAAAGGTGAAAGCGCCATGACCCCCGAGGAAAAACTGCTGCGCGCCATCTTTGGCGAAAAGGCCAGCGACGTGCGCGATACATCCTTGCGCCTGCCGCCCGGTGATTACGGTACCGTTGTCGAGGTTCGGGTGTTCAACCGCCACGGCATCGACAAGGACGAACGCGCCATCCAGATCGAACGCGAAGAAGTCGAGCGCCTGTCGCGCGACCGCGACGACGAATTGGCGATTCTGCAACGCAATACCTACAACCGTCTGAAAACGATGATTCTGGGCAAAACCGCCGTGAAAGGCCCCAAAGGGGTCAAGGCGGGTTCGGAAATCACCGAAGAACTGCTGAGCACCCTCAGCCGTGGCCAGTGGTGGCAGCTTGCCCTATCCGAGGATGACGACGCGGCCCATGTCGAGGCGCTGAACGCGCAGTTCGACGCGCAGAAAGACGCCATGCAGGCGCGGTTCGAAGACAAGGTGGAAAAAGTCCGCCGTGGCGACGACCTGCCGCCGGGGGCGATGAAAATCGTCAAGGTGTTCGTGGCGGTGAAACGCAAATTGCAGCCGGGTGACAAAATGGCCGGTCGGCACGGCAACAAGG
This sequence comes from Paracoccaceae bacterium, assembly GCA_027069385.1. Classification (GTDB taxonomy): domain Bacteria; phylum Pseudomonadota; class Alphaproteobacteria; order Rhodobacterales; family Rhodobacteraceae; genus UBA3077. Next base: position 17,000 of record JALXER010000067.1, on the reverse strand, counting down.
GGGTTATCTCCAAGGTGGTCCCGCAAGAGGATATGCCGTTCCTTGCCGACGGGACTCCGGTTGATGTGGTGCTGAACCCGCTGGGCGTGCCTTCGCGCATGAATATCGGCCAAATTCTTGAGGCCCACATGGGCTGGGCCGCGCATAACCTTGGCAAAAACATCGATTCCGCGTTGCAGGAATACCGCCGCTCGGGCGATATGACCCCGGTCGAGGATGCGATGAAGCTTGCCTATGGTGATGAAACCTATGCCGAAGCAACCGATGGCATGTCGCAAGACCAGTTGCTGGAGGCCGCAGGCAACGTCACCCGCGGGGTACCGATTGCTACGCCGGTATTTGACGGTGCCAAAGAAGCAGACGTGAACGATGCGCTGATGCGCGCCGGTCTGGATACCTCGGCGCAGTCGGTGGTCTATGACGGGCGCACCGGCGAGCAGTTCGCGCGTCCGGTTACGGTCGGGATGAAGTACATCCTGAAACTGCACCACCTTGTTGACGACAAGATCCACGCGCGTTCGACCGGGCCTTACAGCCTTGTCACCCAGCAACCGCTGGGCGGTAAAGCGCAGTTCGGCGGCCAACGCTTCGGCGAGATGGAGGTCTGGGCGCTCGAAGCATACGGCGCGGCTTACACCTTGCAGGAAATGCTGACGGTCAAATCCGATGACGTGGCAGGGCGTACCAAAGTGTACGAAAGCATCGTCAAGGGCGAGGACAATTTCGAGGCCGGCGTGCCCGAATCGTTCAATGTGTTGGTGAAAGAAGTCCGTGGCCTTGGCCTGAATATGGAACTTCTGGACTCGGAGGAAGAGTAGGGGCGCATTGCCGCCCCTACACTTGGAAATGAGATTGAGGATCAAAAAATGAACCAGGAAATCACAAACCCGTTTAACCCGGTCCAGCCGATGAAAACGTTCGACGAAATCAAAATCTCTCTGGCCTCGCCCGAGCGGATTCTGTCATGGTCTTTTGGCGAGATCAAAAAGCCTGAAACCATCAATTACCGCACGTTCAAACCCGAACGTGACGGGCTGTTCTGCGCGCGTATCTTTGGCCCGATCAAGGATTACGAATGCCTGTGCGGCAAATACAAACGCATGAAATATCGCGGCGTAACCTGCGAGAAATGCGGCGTAGAGGTCACCCAGCAAAAAGTGCGGCGCGAGCGCATGGGCCATATCGATCTGGCCGCGCCGGTTGCGCATATCTGGTTTCTGAAATCGCTGCCCTCGCGCATCGGTCTGATGCTGGACATGACCCTGCGTGATCTGGAACGCATCCTGTATTTTGAACAATATGTGGTGATCGAACCGGGCCTGACCGACCTGACCGTCGGGCAATTGCTGACCGAGGAAGAATTCCTCGATGCCGAAGACCTGCACGGTGCCGACGCGTTTACCGCCGGTATCGGGGCCGAAGCCATCCGCGAGATGCTGGCCGCGATCGATCTGGATGCCGAGGTTGAACAACTGCGCGCCGATCTGGCCGAGGCAACCGGCGAGTTGAAACCCAAGAAGATTATCAAGCGCCTGAAACTGGTCGAGAACTTCCGCAATTCGGGCAACCGCCCCGAATGGATGATCCTGACGGTGATTCCGGTAATCCCGCCCGAGTTGCGCCCGCTGGTGCCCCTCGACGGTGGCCGGTTCGCCACGTCGGACCTGAACGATCTTTACCGTCGGGTTATCAACCGCAACAACCGTCTGAAACGGCTGATCGACCTGCGTGCGCCGGACATCATTATCCGCAATGAAAAACGCATGTTGCAGGAATCGGTGGATGCGCTGTTTGACAATGGCCGACGTGGCCGCGTGATCACCGGGGGCAACAAACGCCCGCTGAAATCGCTGTCGGACATGCTGAAAGGCAAACAGGGCCGTTTCCGCCAGAACCTTTTGGGGAAACGGGTCGATTTCTCGGGGCGTTCGGTGATTGTGACCGGTCCCGAGCTAAAGCTGCACCAATGCGGGCTGCCCAAAAAGATGGCGCTGGAGCTGTTCAAGCCGTTCATCTATTCCAAGCTGGAGGCGCAGGGCTATTCCTCTACCGTCAAGCAGGCGAAAAAGCTGGTGGAAAAGCAAAGCGAGGTGGTCTGGGATATTCTGGACAGCGTTATTCGCGAACATCCGGTGATGCTCAACCGCGCGCCGACCCTGCACCGTCTGGGTATTCAGGCGTTCGAACCGGTGCTGATCGAAGGCAAGGCCATTCAGTTGCACCCGCTGGTTTGCTCGGCATTCAACGCGGACTTTGACGGCGACCAGATGGCCGTGCACGTTCCGCTGAGCCTCGAGGCCCAGTTGGAAGCGCGCGTGCTGATGATGTCGACCAACAACGTGCTGTCGCCCAGCAACGGGTCACCGATTATCGTGCCCTCGCAGGATATGATCCTTGGTCTGTACTATGTGACCCTTGCCCGCAAAGGCATGAAGGGCGAAGGCATGGCTTTCGCCAGTGTCGAGGAAATCGACCACGCGCTGGAAGCGGGTGTCGTGCATCTGCATTCCCACATCACCGCGCGGGTCGAGCAGATCGACGAGGAAGGCAACACGGTTTACAAACGCTATGAAACCACGCCGGGGCGGGTTCGTCTTGGGCAGTTGCTGCCGAAAAACTTCAAGGCACCGTTCGACATCGTCAACCGGTTGCTGCGCAAGAAAGAGGTGGGCGAGGTCATCGACACCGTTTACCGCCATTGCGGCCAGAAGGAATCGGTTATCTTCTGTGACCAGATCATGACGCTTGGCTTTACCGAAGCCTTCAAGGCGGGCATTTCCTTTGGCAAGGACGATATCGTCATCCCCGATAGCAAATGGCCGACGGTTAACAGCGTGCGCGACAAGGTCAAGGAATTCGAACAGCAGTATATGGACGGCCTGATTACCCGGCTGGAAAAATACAACAAGGCTGTGGATGTCTGGTCGAAATGCTCGGACGAGGTGGCCGACGCCATGATGGGCGAAATCGCCGCGATGCGGGTTGACGATGCCGGTGCCGAGATGGAACCCAACAGCGTTTACATGATGGCACATTCGGGTGCGCGTGGTTCGCCTGCGCAGATGAAACAGCTGGGCGGTATGCGCGGCCTGATGGCCAAGCCTTCGGGCGACATCATCGAAACGCCGATTGTGTCGAACTTCAAAGAGGGCCTGACGGTGCTTGAATACTTCAACTCCACCCACGGGGCGCGCAAGGGTCTTGCGGATACGGCGTTGAAAACCGCGAACTCGGGCTATCTGACCCGGCGTCTGGTTGACGTGGCGCAGGATTGTATCGTGCGCATCGACGATTGCGGCACCGATATTTCGATCAAGGCAAGCGCGGCAATCAAGGATGGCGAGATCATCTCGCCGCTGTCCGAACGCATTCTGGGCCGTGTGGTTGCCGAAGATGTGCTGCACCCGTCCACCGGCGAGGTGCTGGCACCGCGCAATACCCTGCTGGACGAACGCAAGGCCGAAGATATCGAAAAGGCAGGCGTGCTGTCGGTACAGGTGCGCAGCCCGCTGACCTGCGAAGCCGAGGACGGGATTTGCGCGCAATGCTATGGTCGCGATCTGGCCCGGGGTTCCAAGGTGAATCTGGGCGAGGCCGTGGGCATTATCGCGGCGCAGTCGATCGGCGAGCCGGGCACGCAACTGACCATGCGGACATTCCACATTGGCGGGATTGCGCAAGGTGGGTCGCAGACCTCGCAAGAAGCCTCGGCTGACGGCACGGTTGAACTGCGTGATGTGAACACCCTGACCAACTCCAAGGGCGAAGTCGTGGTTATGGACCGCAAGATGGAACTGGCCATTCTGGACGAAAACGGCAACGAACTGGTCGCCCACCGTCTGGGCTATGGTTCCAAACTGCTGACCAAGGACAAGGCCAAGGTGAAACGCGGTGACAAGCTGTATGACTGGGATCCGTTCACCCTGCCGATCATCGCCGAGAAAGAAGGGGTGGCGAAATTCGTTGACCTGACCTCGGGGATTTCGGTGCGCGAGGAAACCGACGATGCGACCGGGCTAAGCCAGAAAATCGTTTCCGACTGGCGCTCGACCGCCAAAGGCGGCGATCTGAAACCGGAAATCATCATCATGGATCCGGAAACCGGTGAACCGGTGCGCTTGCACAATGACCAGCCGGCGAAATATGCCATGTCGATCGATGCGATTCTGTCGGTCGAGGACGGGCAGAAAATCGAAGTCGGTGATGTGGTTGCCCGCATCCCGCGCGAAGGTACCAAGGTGAAAGACATCACCGGTGGTCTGCCCCGCGTGGCCGAACTGTTCGAGGCGCGCCGCCCCAAAGATCACGCGATTATCGCGGAAATCGACGGTTATGTCCGCTATGGCAAGGACTATAAGAACAAGCGTCGCATTTCGATCGAACCGGTGGACGAAGCTCTTGAAACCGTGGAATACATGGTGCCCAAGGGCCGCCACATTCCGGTGCAGGAAGGGGATTTCATCTCCAAGGGTGAATACCTGATGGACGGCAACCCCGCCCCGCACGATATTCTGGCCATCATGGGCGTTGAAGCCCTGGCCGAATATATGGTGGACGAGGTTCAGGACGTGTACCGCTTGCAAGGCGTGAAAATCAACGACAAGCATATCGAAGTGATCGTGCGCCAGATGTTGCAAAAATGGGAGGTCACCCATTCGGGCGGTACCACATTGCTGAAAGGCGAACAGGTTGACAAGATCGAGTTCGACGAGGCCAACGAAAAGGCCATGGCCGAGGGTCGCGAAGCGGCCAAAGGCGGGCCGGTTCTGCTCGGGATCACCAAGGCCAGCCTGTCGACGCGCTCGTTCATTTCGGCGGCATCGTTCCAGGAAACCACCCGCGTGCTGACCGAGGCATCGACCCAGGGCAAGCGCGACAAGCTGATCGGGCTGAAGGAAAACGTTATCGTTGGCCGTCTGATCCCAGCGGGTACCGGCGGGGCGACCCATGATCTGAAGCGCGTGGCGCAATCGCGCGATGCCAAGATCATCGAGCAACGCCAGGCCGAGGCCGAGGAACGGATTCTGATCGAGGAAAAACGCCTTGCCGATGCGCCGGTGGAAACGCCGGCCGACGCGCCGCTTGACCCGTTCGGCGACCCGCTGGGTTCGGATGGCGGTTCGGACCCGATTGTCGATTAACCAACCAACGGCCTTTTCCGTTTTGTGACGGGAAAGGCCACCGGAGCCGCCATGCCAGCACCAGAAAACCACGTTCAGATTGTCGGCCTGATCCGGTTTTCCTATCTGTGCAGCGGCGGGTTCCAGACTAAATACAGTGATGAAACCGAACATCTGGCCCGGCTCTATGACCCCGCGCGCATGGAGGAACGGTTCTTTTTCTTTGAAAACCTGTGCCTGCGTCTGCTCAAAAACCAGACCGACAAGGATTTTAAAATAGGCATTCTGATCGGCGAATCGCTGCCCGATATCTATCGGGACCGGCTGGAAGCACTGATTGGCGATATGGCGCAGGCCGAACTGGTGGCACTGCCGGTGCTGCCCCATCGCGATGCGATGCGCAAAGCGGGCGCCATACTCGACACGTCTGACCGGCCCTACCGGATTCAGTTTCGCCTGGATGATGACGACGCGGTCGCACTAAACTATGTGGCGCGGTTGCGCGAAATGGTGCCGGTATTGATGCAATATTCGGGCATCGACCAGCAACAGGTCGCAATTGCATTCTTTCGCGGGGTTACACTGACCGTCAAGCCGGGCCGGAACGAAGTCACCCCGTATTTTGCCTCGGTGCCGACCTCGGTCGGCACGGCGATATTTTCCCGCTCCGGCTGGAACAAATCGATTTACGACTTTCCCCATCAGCGCATTCTGACCCGGCTGAAGTTTATCAGCGACAGCGATCAGTATATGTTTATGCGCTGCATTCATAACAGCAACGATTCCTATGGAAAACGCAAAGGCTATCTGCTGCCCTCGACGCTGGCCGAACAACAGGACCGGATCGAGCGCCAGTTCGGCATGACGCTTGACAGTTTGTACCGGCTTGGCCAAGACTGACGGATGGATAAATCAGCCATTGCCAAACGGCTGCAATATGATTGCAGCAAATGCGCATCATTATGCTGCGTGACCCTGCCGTTTTTCAAGAAAGACGGCTTTGCCTATGACAAACCGGCGGGCATGCCGTGCCATTTTCTGGACGATCGGCATCGGTGCTCTATCCATGACAGCCTGAACGAAAAGGGGTTTCCGACCTGCACCATATTCGGATGCGCAGGGGCGGGGCCGCGGGTAACGCAGGAAATCTATAACGGCGATAGCTGGCAGGCCAATATCGTTCTGCTTGGCGAGATGATGGAGACATTTTCGCTGATGCGCGAGGTGCACGAGCTGGCCAATGCCCTGTTGCAGGTATCAAAGTTGGACCTTGAACCGCAGACCGCGCAAACCCTTGCGGAAATGTGGGGATTGCTTGATTTTGAACGCGACTGGACACCGGATTCGCTGATCGCTTTTTTCCGGACCGAAACCCCTAATGAAATACTGGGTTTTGCCCAGCCGCTGATCACGGCAGGGCAAGGAACGCAAGAATCGGTATAAACCGGATGGATATGGGCAATATTCGGGTGTGGTTCCGCGGGTAACGGCCTTGATTTGCATCCAAAATCCGGTTTTTCCAAAACCGTGAATCCATGTGTTGACATCACACGCGACTCCGCCTATTTAAGCGACGCTCGGGAGTGGCACGCGTCACGCCCGATACAAGCCACAATTTGGCGGTCATGAGCCGGGTTCGCCTCGCTCCTCTGGAATTCCACCGCGCCGGACGCAACCATGTCCGCGGGCGGTATTTGGCATTCTGTGCATTCGGTGCAGGGTGTTGTAAGTATTGAAACGGGTTGAACGGGGTAAAAACTGTATGCCAACGATCCAGCAGCTGATCCGCAAACCGCGGCAGCCTAAAGTAAAGCGCCAAAAGTCGATGCATCTGCAGGCCTGTCCGCAGAAGCGCGGCGTTTGCACACGTGTTTATACAACCACGCCGAAAAAGCCGAACTCGGCTATGCGTAAGGTTGCCAAGGTACGCCTGACCAACGGGTTCGAGGTAATTTCGTACATCCCCGGTGAGAGCCACAACCTGCAAGAGCACTCGGTTGTGTTGATCCGCGGGGGTCGCGTAAAAGACCTTCCGGGCGTTCGTTACCACATTCTTCGCGGTGTTTTGGATACGCAAGGCGTTAAAGACCGCCGTCAGCGTCGTTCGAAATACGGCGCCAAGCGTCCGAAATAAGGAGAGACAGAGATGTCCCGTCGCCATAGAGCCGAGAAACGTGAAGTCCTGCCAGACGCCAAATATGGCGACAAAGTGCTGACCAAATTCATGAACAACCTGATGCTGGACGGTAAAAAATCCGTCGCCGAGCGTATCGTTTACGGTGCGCTGACCCGGGTTGAGGAAAAGCTGAAGCGTGAACCGATCGAGGCTTTCCACGAAGCGCTTGAAAACATCAAACCCAGCGTAGAGGTTCGTTCCCGCCGCGTGGGTGGTGCCACCTATCAGGTACCGGTCGAGGTTCGCCCCGAACGTCGCGAAGCACTGGCGATTCGCTGGCTGATCACCGCGTCGCGCTCGCGCAATGAAAACACCATGGAAGAACGCCTTGCGGGTGAGCTTCTGGATGCGGTCAACACGCGCGGTTCCGCCGTGAAAAAACGCGAAGATACCCACAAAATGGCAGACGCTAACAAAGCGTTCTCGCATTACCGCTGGTAGACAGGACACGTTACGATGGCACGCGAATATCCCCTTAATGAATACCGGAATTTCGGTATTATGGCGCATATCGATGCGGGTAAAACCACCTGTACCGAACGGATTCTGTATTATACCGGCAAATCCCACAACATCGGCGAGGTGCATGATGGCGCCGCAACGATGGACTGGATGGAGCAGGAGCAAGAGCGCGGGATCACCATTACCTCGGCTGCGACCACCACTTTCTGGGAGCGCACCGAAGATGGCAAAACCGCCCAGACGCCCAAACACCGCCTGAACATCATCGACACCCCGGGCCACGTTGACTTCACCATCGAGGTTGAACGTTCGCTGGCTGTGCTTGATGGCGCGGTTGCGCTGCTGGATGCGAATGCCGGTGTCGAACCGCAGACCGAAACGGTATGGCGTCAGGCCGACCGCTATAAGGTGCCGCGGATCGTATTCGTGAACAAAATGGATAAAATTGGCGCGGATTTCTTTAACTGCGTTGAAATGATCAAAACCCGCGTGGCCGGCAACCCGTTGCCGATCCAGTTACCGATCGGGGCCGAAACCGAGCTGGAAGGCTCTATCGACCTGATCACCATGGAAGAATGGGTTTATCTGGGCGAGGATCTTGGCGCTAGCTGGGAACGCCGCCCGGTCCGCGACAGCCTGAAAGACAAGGCCGAGGAAATGCGCGCCGAGATGGTCGAAATGGCCGTTGAAATGGATGACGACGCGATGGAGGCTTATCTTGAAGGTAACGAACCCGACGTTGACACCCTGCGCAAGCTGATCCGCAAGGGTACGCTGGAAATGGCATTCGTGCCGATCCTTGCCGGTTCTGCCTTCAAGAACAAAGGTGTTCAGCAATTGCTCAACGCCGTGATCGACTATTTGCCAAGCCCGCTCGACGTGGTTGATTACATGGGGTTCGCGCCCGGCGACGAGACCGAAACCCGCAACATTCCGCGACGTGCCGATGATGATATGCCGTTCTCGGCGCTGGCGTTCAAAATCATGAACGACCCGTTTGTGGGCACCCTGACCTTTACCCGCATCTATTCGGGCACCCTGAGCAAGGGCGACGCTTTCCTGAATTCGACCAAAGGCAAGAAAGAACGTGTTGGCCGGATGATGATGATGCACTCTTCCGAGCAGGTGCCGATCGAGGAAGCCTTTGCAGGCGACATTATCGCGCTGGCCGGTCTGAAGCAGACCACTACCGGCGATACCCTGTGTTCGGTTTCCGATCCGGTGGTGCTGGAAACCATGACCTTCCCCGATCCGGTGATCGAGATTGCCGTAGAGCCAAAAACCAAGGCCGACCAGGAAAAAATGTCTGCCGGTCTGGCCCGTCTGGCTGCCGAAGACCCGTCTTTCCGCGTCGAGACCGATTTCGAATCCGGTCAGACCATCATGAAAGGCATGGGCGAATTGCATCTGGATATTCTGGTTGACCGCCTGAAACGTGAATTCAAGGTCGAGGCCAATATCGGCGAACCGCAGGTTGCCTATCGCGAGACCGTGTCTCATGAAGCCGAAATTGACTATACCCACAAGAAACAGTCGGGTGGTTCCGGTCAGTTTGCGCGGGTCAAGATGGTTATCATGCCGACCGAGCCGGGTGAAGGCTATTCCTTCGAAAGCAAAATTGTTGGTGGTAACGTGCCCAAGGAATACATTCCGGGCGTGGAAAAAGGCATCAAATCGGTGATGGACAGCGGCCCGTTGGCCGGCTTCCCGGTTATCGATTTCAAGGTTGCCCTGATCGACGGTGCCTACCATGACGTTGACTCCTCGGTGCTGGCGTTTGAAATCGCGGCCCGTGCAGGGATGCGCGAGGGCCTGAAGCAGGCCGGCGCGAAACTGCTGGAGCCGATTATGAAAGTCGAGGTGGTGACACCTGAAGAGTATACCGGTGGTATCATCGGTGACCTGACCTCTCGCCGTGGTATGGTGCGCGGGCAGGATACGCGCGGCAACGCCATCGCGATTGACGCAAATGTGCCGCTGGCCAACATGTTTGGCTATATCAACACGCTTCGCTCCATGTCCTCGGGGCGCGCGAACTTCACCATGCAGTTTGACCACTATGACGCGGTTCCTGCTGCCATCTCGAAAGAAATTCAGGAAAAGTTTGCCTGATCTGAAAACCACAGGTCAGAAGCCTGACCAAATCTTTATGGAGGCCTATTATGGGTAAGGAAAAATTCGAACGTAATAAAACCCACGTTAACGTCGGCACTATCGGCCACGTTGACCACGGGAAAACCACGCTGACCGCAGCAATCACCAAACAGTTTGGTGAATTCCAGGACTACGCCGACATCGACGCAGCACCCGAGGAAAAAGCACGCGGCATCACCATTTCGACCGCGCACGTCGAATATGAAACCCCCAACCGCCACTATGCGCACGTTGACTGCCCGGGCCACGCCGACTATGTGAAAAACATGATCACCGGTGCCGCGCAGATGGACGGTGCCATTCTGGTTGTGAACGCCGCTGACGGCCCTATGCCCCAGACTCGCGAGCACATCCTGCTGGGTCGCCAGGTTGGTATCCCGTACATGGTTGTTTTCCTGAACAAAGTTGACCAGGTTGACGACGAAGAGTTGCTGGAACTGGTTGAAATGGAAGTGCGCGAACTGCTGTCCGAGTACGACTATCCGGGCGATGACATTCCGATCATTGCCGGTTCTGCACTGGCTGCGCTTGAAGATCGCGACCCCGAAATCGGCGCTGAAAAAATTGCCGAGTTGATGGAAGCCGTTGACAGCTATATCCCCGATCCCGAACGCGCCATTGACCAGCCGTTCCTGATGCCGATCGAGGATGTGTTCTCGATTTCCGGCCGCGGTACGGTTGTAACCGGTCGTGTTGAACGTGGTGTGATCAATGTGGGCGACGAAATCGAAATCGTCGGCATCAAAGACACCCAGAAAACCACCTGTACCGGTGTTGAAATGTTCCGCAAACTGCTGGATCGCGGTGAAGCTGGCGACAACGTCGGTGTTCTGCTGCGCGGTATCGACCGTGATGCGGTTGAACGTGGTCAGGTTCTGGTTAAACCCGGTTCGGTTACCCCGCACACCAAGTTCGAATGCGAAGTATACATTCTGACGAAAGAAGAGGGTGGCCGTCACACGCCGTTCTTCAAAAACTATCGTCCGCAATTCTACTTCCGTACCACGGACGTAACCGGCACGGTTGAACTGCCCGAAGGCACCGAAATGGTGATGCCCGGCGACAACCTGAAATTCACCGTTGAACTGATCGCGCCGATCGCCATGGAAGAAGGCCTGCGCTTTGCTATCCGTGAAGGCGGCCGCACCGTTGGTTCGGGCGTTGTTTCCAAAATCATCGAGTAATCGATAGACCCAAGCAGTGGTCGGGGTATTCTCTCCGGCCACTATTTTTTGAAATCTGCCAGCCCAAGAGAGGCGTCTCAGATGCAAAGTCAGACAATTCGCATCCGGCTAAAGGCCTTTGATTTCCGAGTGTTGGATGCCAGCACTGCCGAAATCGTGTCCACAGCCAAACGGACCGGCGCGCAAGTGCGCGGCCCGATCCCGATGCCAAACAAAATCGAAAAGTTCACCGTGTTGCGTGGTCCGCATGTCGACAAGAAAAGCCGTGAACAGTTTGAAATCCGGACGCACAAGCGTCTGCTAGATATCGTTGATCCGACCCCCCAGACCGTGGACGCGCTGATGAAGCTCGACCTTGCGGCTGGTGTGGATGTCGAGATCAAGCTTTAGGGGGCGGGTATTATGCGTTCTGGAGTAATCGCAAAAAAACTGGGCATGACCCGGTTGTTCATGGAGGACGGAGAGCAGATTCCTGTTACCGTTCTGCAAATGGAAAATGTGCAGGTTGTGGCGCAACGCACCGCTGACCGCGACGGGTATTCCGCCGTGCAGCTGGGTGCCGGTGTGGCCAAGGTCAAGCGCGTCAGCAAAGCCATGCGCGGGCATTTCGCCACCGCAAGCGTGGAGCCGAAACGCAAGATCGCCGAATTCCGCGTATCGCCCGACAATCTGATCGAGGTTGGTGCCGAAATTACCGCCGACCACTATCTGGAAGGCCAGTATGTGGACATCGCGGGCACCTCTATCGGTAAAGGGTTTGCCGGGGCAATGAAGCGTCACAACTTCGGCGGCCTGCGGGCAACGCACGGTGTGTCGATTTCGCACCGTTCGCACGGCTCTACCGGGCAATGTCAGGATCCGGGCAAGGTTTTCAAAGGCAAGAAAATGGCCGGTCACATGGGCGCAGTGCGCGTGACCACCCAGAACCTGCAGGTTGTCAAAACCGATGCCGAACGTGGCCTGCTGATGATCAAGGGCGCCGTTCCGGGGTCCAAAGGCGGTTGGGTGACGATCAAGGATGCGGTCAAGAAAGCCGCTCCCGAAGGTCTGCCGATGCCTGCCGCTATTCGCACCGCCGAGGCACCCGCTGCCGAAGCCGTTGAAGGGGGCGCAGAAGAATGAAAACCGACGTCATCAAACTGGACGCTGGCAAAGCCGGTTCGATCGAATTGAACGATTCGATCTTCGGCCTTGAACCGCGCGCCGACATTTTGCACCGCGTTGTGCGCTATCAACTGGCCAAACGCCAGGCGGGTACGCACTCGGTCAAAACCCGTAGCGACAGCACCTATTCCACCAAGAAAATCTATCGCCAGAAAGGCACCGGCGGCGCACGCCACGGCGCGCGTTCGGCTCCGATTTTCCGCAACGGCGGTGTTTACAAGGGTCCGACCCCGCGCAGCCACGCGCATGATCTGACCAAGAAATTCCGCGCGCTCGGGCTAAAGCACGCCCTGTCTGCCAAAGCAGGCGCCGGCGAGCTGATCGTGATCGACAGTGCGGAACTGGAAAATGGCAAGACCAAAGAACTGGCCGCAGCAATGAAAAAGCTGGGCTGGACCAAGGCGCTTGTGATTGATGGGGCTGCGGTAAATGAGGGCTTTGCCCGCGCCGCCCGTAACCTTGACGGCATTGATGTGCTGCCCAGCATGGGTGCGAATGTCTATGACATTCTGAAATCCAACACGCTGGTGTTGACCAAAGCCGCCGTCGAAGCACTGGAGGCTCGCCTGTCATGAGCACCAAAGCAGAATTGTATGACGTGATCCGTCGCCCGATCATCACCGAAAAGGCAACCATGGCATCCGAACACGGTGCGGTTGTTTTCGAAGTGGCGATTGACGCGAATAAACCCCAGATTAAAGAAGCGGTCGAAAGCCTCTTTAATGTCAAGGTGAAAGCGGTTAACACCACGATCACGAAAGGTAAGGTCAAGCGGTTCAAGGGGCAACTCGGGAAACGCAAAGACGTGAAAAAGGCTTATGTGACTTTGGTCGAGGGTAACACCATCGACGTAAGCACCGGGCTATAACTGAAGTAAACGGAAGACAGCAAGATGGCACTAAAGTCGTATAAGCCGACAACGCCAGGCCAGCGTGGGCTGGTTCTGATCGACCGTTCGGAACTTTGGAAAGGCCGCCCGGTCAAATCCCTTACACAGGGTTTGACCAAAAATGGCGGACGGAACAATACCGGGCGGATAACCATGCGTCGCAAAGGCGGGGGGGCGAAACGCCTGTACCGTATTGTGGACTTCAAGCGTAACAAGCTTGATATGCCCGCGACCGTAGAGCGCATAGAGTATGACCCTAACCGGACAGCCTTTATCGCCCTGTTGAAGTACGAGGACGGCACACAGGCCTATATCCTTGCACCGCAACGGCTGGCGGTTGGGGACTCGGTTATCGCGTCTGCGAAATGCGACGTTAAACCCGGTAATGCAATGCCGTTCAGCGGCATGCCGATTGGGACAATCATCCACAACATCGAGTTGAAGCAAGGCAAAGGCGGGCAGATTGCGCGTGCTGCCGGTACTTACGCGCAATTCGTGGGTCGTGATGGCGGTTACGCGCAAATCCGGCTGAAATCGGGCGAGCTTCGCCTGGTTCGTCAGGAATGCATGGCAACCGTGGGTGCGGTATCCAACCCGGATCACGGCAACCAGAACCTTGGTAAAGCAGGCCGCAACCGGCACAAGGGCATTCGCCCCTCGGTTCGTGGTGTGGTTATGAACCCGGTCGATCACCCGCATGGTGGTGGTGAAGGTCGCACATCGGGTGGTCGTCACCCCGTGTCGCCCTGGGGCAAACCGACCAAGGGTGCCAAAACCCGTTCGAACAAGGCAACGGATAAATTTATCCTGCGTTCCCGTCACGCTAAGAAGAAGGGACGTTAGACAATGGCACGTTCTTTGTGGAAAGGCCCGTTCGTCGATTCTTATGTGCTTAAAAAAGCCGAAGCATCGCGCGAATCCGGTCGCAATGAAGTTATCAAGATCTGGTCTCGTCGTTCGACGATTCTGCCTCAGTTTGTCGGGCTGACTTTCGGCGTTTATAACGGCCGCAAGCACATTCCGGTAAACGTGTCCGAAGACATGATTGGCCAGAAATTCGGTGAATACTCCCCGACCCGGACCTATTACGGTCACGCGGCGGACAAAAAAGCGAAGCGGAAATAGATCATGGGACAGAGTAAAAACGCCCGCCGCGCCGCGGATAACGAGGCCGTAGCAACCGTAAAAATGCTGCGCACCTCGGGAATCAAGCTGAATCTGGTTGCTGCGATGATTCGCAACAAACCGGTCGACAAAGCCTTGACCGACCTGACGTTTTCGAAAAAACGCATTGCCGGCGACGTGAAGAAATGCCTTCAGTCGGCCATCGCGAATGCCGAGAACAATCACGGGTTGGACGTTGACGATCTGATCGTTGCCGAGGCCTGGGTTGGCAAAAACCTGACCATGAAACGCGGTCGCCCGCGGGCTCGTGGCCGTTTCGGGAAAATCCTGAAACCGTTCAGCCAGCTAACCATCGTCGTGCGCGAAGTATCCGAGGAGCAAGCATAATGGGACACAAGATTAACCCAATCGGCCTGCGGATGCAGATCAACCGTACCTGGGAAAGCCGCTGGTACGCCGAAGGTAAAGAGTACGGCAAATTGCTGCACGAAGACCTGGCCATCCGTGACTATGTCAAGAAAAACGCCGTTCAGGCCGGGATTTCCCGCGTTGTGATCGAACGCCCGCACCGCAAGTGCCGCGTGACCATCCACGCCGCCCGCCCCGGTGTGATCATTGGCAAAAAAGGTGCCGATATCGAAACGCTGCGCAAGAAACTGTCGCAGTTCACCGATAGCGACCTGCACCTGAACATCGTCGAAGTGCGCAAGCCCGAGATTGACGCCGCGCTGGTTGCCGAGAATATCGCGCAGCAGCTTGAACGTCGTGTCTCTTTCCGCCGCGCCATGAAACGCTCGGTACAGAATGCGATGCGCATGGGTGCCCTTGGTATCCGGATCAACATCGCCGGTCGTCTGGGTGGTGCCGAAATCGCGCGTACCGAATGGTACTCCGAAGGCCGCGTGCCGCGCCACACCCTGCGGGCCGACATTGATTACGCCCATGCCGAAGGCCTGACCGCTTACGGGATTATCGGGATCAAGGTCTGGATCTTCAAAGGCGAAATCATGGAGCACGACCCCGCTGCGCGCGACCGTCGTCAAGCCGAAATGCAAGAAGGTGGTGGCCGTCCTCAGCGTCGCTGAGGATAGTCCCCTTTGTTAAGGAGAAACAGAAATGCTGTCACCAAAACGCACAAAACACCGCAAGCAGTTCAAAGGCCGTATCCACGGCAATACCAAAGGCGGGTCTGACCTGAACTTTGGCACCTTTGGCCTGAAGGCGGTAGAACCCGAACGGGTTACCGCGCGCCAGATCGAATCGGCCCGTCGCGCCATGACCCGCCACATGAAACGTCAGGGCCGTGTCTGGATCCGCATCTTTCCCGATGTACCCGTCACCAAAAAGCCCATCGAGGTTCGTATGGGTAAAGGTAAAGGCTCGGTCGACCGGTGGGTTTCCAAGGTCAAACCCGGCCGTATCATGTTCGAGATCGACGGCGTAACCGAAGCCACCGCCCGCGAAGCCCTGCGCCTCGCCGCGATGAAACTGCCGGTCAAAACCCGCATCATCGAGCGCGAAGACTGGTAAGCCGAAGCTTAGATTGCGAAGAATTAGACCCCCCGGCTGTAAGGCTGGGGGGTTTTCGTTTGGCGCAACTTAGTCGAATAGAACATCGAGCACGGCCCCCTTAGCTCAACGACACCCTGTGGTACTAGTAATTCCTTAACTAATGTCCTATATGTTGCTAAGAGAGTAGATTATGAAAATCAGAGTGAAAACATATCCTCAATTGCACGCGTTGTGCTGGAATCGTCTTGACGAAGCGGTCATCGACGGTGCGGAGGCGCTTGCTCTTTACGAACGCAACTGGCGGTTCGTAGATGAAAACGCATTTACTTTAGAAGAGCGTCGCCTATTTAATCGATTGTTGGCTGACTACGGTCATGGTGTGCTTCTCGCGGCCTGAAGGCATTTACCATGCAGGAAATGTTTCGTCTAAGTCACCACAATGCTATCCACCAAGTGTTGCGCAGTTTTAATAGCCACCTCTTTCAGCAGGCTAACTGCTTCTTTGGTGGAGGCACTGCAATTGTTCTAAACTTGGAAGAATACCGTGAAAGTGTCGATATCGACTTTTTGTGCGCATCTAAAAGCGGATATAGAATGCTTCGTCAAGCGGTATGGGGTGTGGGCATTAAGGGGCTTGTGAAAGAAGGTTCCGAGGTTCGTTCATTACGTGATATGAGAACGGATCAATACGGAATCCGCACAGTTCTTCAAGTTCAGGATATGCCTATAAAATTCGAAATCGTAAAGGAAGCGCGGATTGCATTGCGAGGAACCGTCGATAAAAGGTTTGGGATACCTGTGCTTGTACGTGAAGACATGTATACCGAAAAACTACTTGCCAATGCTGACAGATGGGCCGACAGGTCAGTTCTTAGCAGGGACATCATTGATATATCCATGATGGTATCACGCTGGGGTGCGATACCGGAAGCCGCTTGGGACCGTGCGAAAGGTGCCTATGGGGATACGGTCGTTGATGCCTATCAAAAAGCCGTTGATTCTATCCGAAATTTAAATTGGTTGCAGGAATGCATGGGTAAAATGAACATTGCACCCGAACTTGCCGGGGAAATTCTGGCACCGCATGGCGGACCCAAAAAAACAAAAGGAACGCCTTTTGACGACTAAGGATATGCCGGGAGCATCATAGAGTTTAAAGCTTCGTATTTTTCCCCCAACATCCCCCCTTGCCAACCCCCCGAATCCCCCCTATA
>JALXER010000066.1 GCA_027069385.1 Paracoccaceae bacterium | reverse complement strand
GTCACGTTGGGCGGCGGGATCATGATGGTAAAGCTGTCTTTGCCTTCCTTGGCATTGGCACCGGCCTTAAAAGCCCCCGCCGCTTCCCACGCCGCATAAATCCGCTGCTCGGCCGAAGCCGCATCAAAGTTCTTTTCCATCGCCATTTGGCACACCCTTGCGTGAATCTCTGTTTGGTGGCTTTTAACGCGCGGCGCGGCCAATGCAAAGCCACAAAAAAGACCCCGCGCCTACACACGGGGCCGTAGGGTGGGTGCTCGCACCCACCGCTCTAAAAGTCGCCCTCGGCCGCGCGGTTCAGAATAGCCAGCATGGTTTCCTTCACCTCAAGCGCCTCGGCCAGCAATTCCGGCGGCAGGGTCTCGCCGCCATAGATCATCAGATCCATGTTGAGCGTATAGATCCACAGATCGCCGTTCTCGTCCTCGACCAGCGAAACACGGCAAGGCAGATAGGCTGCATAGGCCGGATCGAACTCGACCATCTTGGCGGCGGTCAGCGGGTTGCAATACAGGTAAATGTTCAGCACGCGCCAGTCTTCGCCCGTCATCGCGGCCACTTGGTCACCCAAGGGCAAGAAGCCCACCGACTTGATGTTGCGCTCGGCAGCGATGGTCTGGATGGACTGGTCCACATCCTCGACCGTCAGCCCGTCTGCAACTTTAACCTTCCAGACGGTCGCCGCCGCCGAATTACCAGACTCCACCAGCAGGTCGGCCATTTCCATATACATGTCTTTGGCCTTCGGGTCGAACCCGTCAAAAGCGGTTTTGTATTTCCATAGCCCCGGCCCGAAATAAGCCGCAGCAGCAATCGCTGCTACGCCGATAAGTGCCAGAATGTTGCGAATAAAGCCCATATGTTTGTCCCCGTTATCGTTGATTTACTTGACATTAAGATACATGAATATTTGGCAAATACAAGCACTGGCTGAACGGTTCGGAACATCTTGCGAACACGGCTTTGAACTGGCAAAATACGCTGTGCAGCAGGAGTACGAAATGCCCAGCCCCCAAAGCCTTTGCCGGGATTGCATCCGCGCGTTTCCAACCGCGAAGCGCTGCCCCGATTGTGGTTCACCGCGCGTGGTGTCGCACCTCGAGTTGTGGGACCTGTCGATCGCGCATATGGATTGTGACGCGTTTTATGCCAGCGTGGAAAAGCGCGATAACCCCGATCTGCGCGATACACCGCTGATAGTCGGCGGTGGGACGCGCGGCGTGGTGACCACGGCGTGTTATCTGGCGCGAATCAAGGGGGTGCGCTCGGCCATGCCGATGTTTCAGGCGCGCAAACGCTGCCCCGAGGCCGTGGTGGTACCGCCGCGCATGTCGGTCTATGTCGAGGTCTCCAGACAGATCCGCGCGCTGATGGATGCGTTAACCCCGGTGGTGGAGCCGCTGTCGCTGGACGAAGCATTTCTGGACCTGACCGGCACCACCCGCCTGCACGGCGAACCGCCCGCCGCTCAAATGGCGCGGCTGGTCAAGCAGATTGAAACCGAAATCGGTATCACCGCGTCTTTCGGGCTGTCGCATAACAAGTTTCTGGCGAAAATCGCATCGGATCTGGATAAACCGCGCGGTATGTCGGTAATCGGCAAGGCCGAGACCGACGCTTTTCTGCGGGACAAACCGGTGGGGATCATCTGGGGCGTCGGGCCGGCCTTTCGTCAAAAGCTGGAGCGCGACGGGATACGGCTGGTCAACGATATCCTGCGCTATGAACGCAGTGATCTGGTGCGCAAGTACGGCAGCATGGGCGACCGGTTATGGCACCTGGCCCGCGGGCTGGATGCACGCAAAATCGGGGATCGGGTGCGCGATAAAAGCGTCTCGAACGAAACCACATTCAATACGGATACCGCGGATTTGGAGGTGCTGGATGGATACCTGTGGCGGCTGTCGGTCAAGGTCTCGGATCGGGTAAAGGCGCGTGGGCTGGCGGGCGGCGTGGTGACGCTAAAGCTCAAAACCGCCCGTTTTCGCACGATTTCGCGGCGCATTACCCTTGGCGCGCCGACCCAACTGGCGGATAGCATCTATCACCACACCCGCGCCATGCTGGAACGCGAACTCGACCAGGGCCCGTTTCGCCTGATCGGGGTGGGCCTGTCGCATATCGACACGGCCCGCGACGCCGACTCGATTCCTGACCTGCTGGACCCGACCGCCCCACAGCGCAGCGCATCCGAAGCCGCCACCGACAAAATCCGCCGTAAATTCGGCGATCGCGCCATCGTCAAAGGCCGCGCCCTGCGCTCAAGAACCACCCCCCCCGCCAGACGTTGATCCGTAGTGCTCCCGCAGTCCAGCCTTGTGTTTGGCAAGCCAAACAAAAGGCTTCCCTTTGGGCCGGGCCGACCTTCGGTCGGCCCTGGGGGCCAGCC
>JALXER010000065.1 GCA_027069385.1 Paracoccaceae bacterium | reverse complement strand
GTTCATAGAGACCCATAACGACCCGGATAGCGCCCCCTCGGACGGGCCGAATATGCTGGACACAGACAACCTGCCCGCGTTGCTGGCGCAGTGGAAACGGCTAGATGCCCTGACAAAAGGAGACCTGAATGCGTGATTTTCAACGCCCCGGACGCTCGGTGGTGATCAGCCAAAACGGCATGTGTGCCACCTCTCATCCTCTGGCCGCGCAAGCGGCGGTGCGCATATTGGAGGCAGGCGGCAATGCGGTGGATGCAGGGATCGCGGCGGCGATGGTGCTGAATATTGCCGAGCCGCAATCGACCGGTCTGGGCGGCGATTGCTTTGCGCTGCTGCAACCCGCCGAAGGGGCCGCAATGGTCGGGCTGAATGCCTCGGGGCGGGCACCCGCGGGCCTGTCGGCCAAACGGCTGCGCGCGGCGGGGCGCTCGGAAATATCGATCAACAGCGCCGATGCGGTAACCGTGCCGGGCGCGGTTGACGGGTTTGTCACCCTGTCCAAGGACTGGGGGCGGCTGGAACTGGCGCAGGTGTTTGGCCCCGCCATAGAGGCGGCGGAACAGGGGGTTCCGGTGGCGCCGCGTGTGGCGTTCGACTGGCAAGCGCAGGCGGCCCGCTTGCAGGGCACCGCGCGCGACTTTTATCTGGTTGACGGGCAACCGCCATCGGTCGGGCAGGTGTTTCGTGCCCCGGAACAGGCGCGGGTCTTGCGTGCCATTGCCAAGCATGGCCGTGACGGGTTCTATCAGGGCGAAATCGCGCAAGACATGGTGGACACGCTGCAATCATTTGGTGGCACCCACACAATGGAGGATTTCGCGGCGACCCAATGCGACTATGTTACGCCGGTCACCGGTTCCTATCGGGGCCACGAACTGATCGAGCTGCCGCCTAACGGGCAGGGCGGCGCGGCTATTCTGATGGCCAATATCCTGTCGCATTTCGACCTTGCCAGCCTTGACCCCCAATCGGCGCAGCGCATCCATCTGGAGGCCGAGGCCGCCAAGCTGGCCTATGACGCGCGCGACCGGTTTTTTGCCGACCCCGCCGCCATGGGCGGGCGGCTGGATAGGTTGCTATCGCCGCAAACCGCCGTGGCACTGGCCGGTTTGATCGACCCGCAGCGGGCGCGCCAGAATGTGGCGCAGGCAACGGGGGCGGTGCATAAGGACACGGTTTACCTGTGCGTGGTTGACAAGGACCGCATGGCGCTGTCGCTGATCTATTCGGTGTTTCACAGCTTTGGCAGCGGCATTGCCGCCAGGAAATCGGGCATTCTGTTGCAGAATCGCGGTGCGGGGTTCAGCCTGCAATCGGGCCACCCGAACGAGGCTGCTCCGGGCAAGCGCCCGATGCACACGATTATTCCGGGGATGATCCGCAAACCGGGGGCCTATCTGATGCCGTTTGGCGTGATGGGCGGGCAGTATCAGGCCAACGGGCACATGCGCTTTTTGTCCAACATCGCCGATTTCGGTATGGACCCGCAGGCCGCCATAGACGCGCCGCGCAGCTTTGCCTTTGACGGGGTGCTGGAACTGGAAACCGGCATTTCAAGCGAGGTCGGCATATCGCTGGCGGTAATCGGGCACAAGTTGCGCATGGCCTCTGCGCCGCTGGGCGGGGCGCAGGCCATTATGATTGACGCGAAAAATGGCGTGCTGACCGGCGGGTCGGACCCGCGCAAAGACGGCTGCGCGATCGGGTATTAGGGTCTTGACCCTAATTCAACCCGCCGCCGATTTTGTAAATGCCGTTCTTTAACGGGCCGAACATGGTGCTGACCTCGGGGTGGTCGATCGGCTCGCCGCTGTCATCGGTCAACAGGTTCTGCTCCGAGACATAGGCGACATAATAGGACGAATCGTTCTCGGCAAACAGGTGATAGAACGGCTGGTCGCGGTCGGGACGGTGATCCTCGGGGATCGATTCCAGCCATTCCTCGGAATTGTTGAATGTCGGGTCCACGTCAAAAACCACGCCGCGAAACGGGTGTACCCGGTGTTTGACCACCTGACCAAGGCCAAATTTTGCGTTGAACTGCTGCATGTCTCGAATCCGTTTTCTTAAAGCTTTGTTTACCAGACCGGCGCGATGCTTGTCCAGTTCCGGCATTCCCTGATTGACATTGGGTGCGGGGTCGGCTTTGTCAATCGGGTAAACCGGCAAGGAGCCCTGATGCCCGATTTTGATCTTCTTCGTCAAGTGCTGTCGATTCTGGCACCGGTGTTTGTGCTGTCGGGGATCGGCTTTGTCTGGGCGCGGCTGGGCTATGACTATCCGGTCGGGTTTGTCACGCGCATCACCATGAATTTCGCAGTGCCGGCGCTGATTTTCACCTCGCTTTTGCGCACCGAGATCGACCCTCAGGCACTGCGAAATTCATGGTGATGCGCGT
>JALXER010000064.1 GCA_027069385.1 Paracoccaceae bacterium | reverse complement strand
GAACATGCGGTCTCCGGCAAGGACCAGCAGCAGGGCCAGCACCGCGGTAAACAGCGCATAGGCCGGTGCCAATTGCCGGAACACCCGCGCAATCCGGATGCCGCCATCCTTGGCGCTGCGAATGGGTACGGCCTTGTTGGGCGTGTCCGACAGGGTGCTTTGGACCTCGAAACCGCCAATGTTGAGCGGCTCAAGAATGGCCACCGCCGTAACAATGGTCAGCAACCCGCCCATCCAGCCGACCAGCGCGCGCCACAGGTGAACGGATTCGGACACCAGAAACGGGTCGTCAAACAGGGTTGCGCCGGTGGTGGTCAGGCTGGACAGCATCTCGAAATAGGCGCGCATCACGCCCATGGACGGGTAAAGCGTGGTCAGCGGCAGCGCCAGCAGCACCGGCAACACGCCAAAGGCATAGATCAGCGTCAACAGTTGCGAGCGCCCCGGAAACCGCGCCTTGCGGTTCATCATCGCCAGCCCGAAGGTGATGCAAATCGCCAGAATCAACAGGGTGTACTGAAAAAACACCCGCGCGATAAACCAGTCCGCATTGCGCGCCGCATGGGCCGCAGGAACCAGCATCAGCACGGCTCCGATCATGGTGACCAGAACAAATAACGGGTATTGGCGCAAGTGCCCCATGGCCTAGAAGAAATCCATGCTGACCTGAAACAGCTTTTCAACCGCCCGCACTTCGGAGGCCAGCGCAAAGACGGTCACGATATCGCCATCCTCCAGCTTGGTATCGCCTTGCGGCACCACGATTTCACCCTTTTTCTGGACAATCCCGACCTTGGCGGCGCGTGGCCAGTCGATCTCGCGCAGGGTCTTGCCCGAAATCGTCGAGGTACCCATAACCTGCGCTTCGATCACTTCGGCCTCGGCGTCGCCAACCGAATACACCGCGCGAATCCGCCCGTGGCGGATGTGGCGCAGAATTGAACTGACGGTGGTGGCGCGCGGGTTGATAAACGCATCGATCCCCAGCGGAGTCATCAGCCCCGTCAGGCTGGCATCGTTGATCAGCGAGATCACCAGCGGGCATCCGGCCGCCTTGGCGCGCGCGCAAGACAGCATATTGGTTTTGTCGTCATCGGTAACGGCCAGAAACACATCGGCATGTTCGATATTGGCCTCGTCCAGCAGGTCTTTGTCCAGACCGTCGCCGTTCAGCACGATGGTGCGTTCCAGCGCATCGGCGGCGCGCTCGGCTGTGTCGCGATCCAGTTCGATCAGCTTGGCCCGCACCCGCCGCTCCGAGCGTTCCAGCGCCTGCGCTACCCCCAGACCGACATTGCCCCCGCCAACGATCACCGCCCGATCGCCCTTTTTCTGCGAGCGCCCGAAGATTTCGAGCGTGCGGGCAACGTCACCCGAATCGACCAGCACATAGATCTGGTCATCGACAAATAGCTGGTCCGACGATCCGGGCACGAACAGCTTGCCCGCGCGCCGCACCCCGACCACGGTGGCCTTGAGGGTCGAAAACAGCTCGGTCAACTGGCGCAGGGGCGTGTCGATCACCGCGCAATCCTCGCCCACGGCAATGCCGATCAGCTGTGCCTTGCCGTCGATAAATACCTCGGTTTCAAACGACGCGGGCACCGCAAGGCGGCGCAAGGCGGCCTCGGCAACCTCGCGCTCGGGCGAAATCACCACGTCGATCGGCATGTGGTCGCGCCGGTACAGGTCGGAATACAGCGCATCCAGATAGGATTGCGCCCGCAACCGGGCAATCTTGCGCGGCACCTCGAACATCGAATGCGCCACCTGACAGGTGACCATGTTCACCTCGTCCGAGAAGGTCGCGGCGATGATCATATCGGCATCCGCCGCCCCGGCCTGTTCCAGAATATCGGGATAAGAGGCATAGCCCACCACACCGGTGACATCCAGCGATTCACTGATCCGCCGGATCAGCGCGTCGTTTTTGTCCACAACGGTGATATCGTTGTTTTCAAGCGATAGATGCCGCGCGATTTGCCAGCCGACCTGCCCCGCGCCACAGATAATAATTTTCATGCGGCACCTCTGCCTGTTGTGTTTTCCCGACTATGCGCCAAACCGGCCCCGAGGGTCAATTGCCATCCACCCGGGCCGCGTGCGCCCCGTGCTTGCCGTCGGTGGTTATTCCCAGTGATTTCATTTTGCGATGCAGGGCCGAACGTTCCATTCCGACAAAGGCCGAAGCGCGGGAAATATTGCCGTTAAAGCGGTTAATCTGGGTGATCAGATATTCGGTTTCAAACACTTCGCGGGCGTCGCGCAGCGACATGGTGGACATGGCCTGCATGATCTGCGCCCCCTCACTTTCCTCGATCTTGCCGGGCGAGTCCTCGGGCAGTTCCTCCAGGGTGATCGGCCCCTCGGCCATGCCCAGAATAAGGATGCGCTCGATCAGATTGCGCAACTGGCGCACATTGCCGGGCCAGTGCATGACTTGCAGGCGCGCGATCACCTCGTCCGAAAGGGGCCGCACAGGCAGGCCCTGCGTGCGGTTCAACTCGTTGACAAAATGCGCGCATAGCAAGGGGATATCGTCGCGCCGGTCTTCTAGCGAGGGCACCGATACCGGCACCACATTCAGGCGGTGGAACAGCTCGATACGAAACTTGCCCGCGTCGATCAGCGCGCCCAGATCGCGGCGCGTCGCGGAAATCACCCGCACATCGACGCGCACTGTATCATGCCCGCCAACCCGGGTGAAATGCTGGTCAACCAGCACCCGCAAAATGCGCGACTGGGTGCCAAGGGGCATGTCCGCCACCTCGTCAAAGAACAAAACCCCGCCATGGGCCTGCTCGAACAGGCCGGGCTGAAAGCTGCCATCGGGGTCCTCTTGCCCGAACAGCACCTGTTCCATGCGTTCCGGCTCGATAGAGGCCGAATTGACCGTGACAAACGGGCAATCAGCGCGCGAGGAATGGGCATGCACAAAACGCGCGGCAATTTCCTTGCCCGCGCCCGCAGGGCCGCTAAGCATCACGCGCCCGTTGGTACCGGCCACTTTTTCAAGCTGGGATTTCAGGGTTCTGAACAGGCTGCATTCGCCCACCATCGCGGTTGCGCTGACCTCGCTTTGGCGCAGGCTTGCATTCTCGCGGCGCAGCTTCGAAGCCTCTAACGCCCGCCCGACAACCACCATCAACTGGTCGATATTAAACGGTTTTTCAATGAAATCATAAGCGCCCTGCTTGACCGCTGCCACGGCGATTTCGATATTGCCATGCCCCGAGATAATCACCACCGGAATATCGGGATTGTCGCGTTTGGTTTTCTTCAGAATGTCGATTCCGTCCAGCTTGCTGTCTTTCAGCCAGATATCGAGGATAACCAGATCGGGCGCATCGGCGTTGATCGCGGCAAAGGCGCTGTCCGAATCCCATGCCAGCCGCGCATCGTGGCCCTCGTCATCCAGAATGTCGCCGATCAGTTCGCGGATATCTTTTTCGTCGTCGATTACCAGAATATTACTCATTATCTTGTCCCTGTTTTACCGGCGGAATGGCAAGGCAAATGCGCGCCTCGGCACCGCAATGGGTGCAGTCGTCAAATGTCGGAGCATCGCGCAACTCCAACGTACCAAAGTGTTCTTCCACAATCTTTTTAACAATAGACAGGCCCAGCCCCGTGCCCTCGTCGCGATGGGTGACATAGGGTTCGAACAGGCGCGCGCGATCCTGAGGCAACCCGATGCCGTTATCCTGAATAAGAATTTCCACCGTGTTGCCCTTGATCTCGACCGAAACGCGGATTTTGCCCTGATAGGGCTGGTCGGGGTGTTCGGCAGCTTTGGCGTCGATTGCCTCGCCGGCATTCTTGACCAGATTGGTGATCGCCTGGGTGATCATGGTGCCGTCCAGATTGGCGATAATCTGCCCGTCGGGCAGATCGGTAGTGTATTCGATGTCGGGGCGCCCCGATTTTTGCAACAACACCGCACCGCGGATCAGTTCCAGCACATCGACGGGTTTGCGCTGCGGGGCGGGCATGCGGGCGAATTTGGAGAATTCGTCAACAATGTGGCGCAAGTCGTTGGTTTGGCGCACGATTACCTCGGCGTACTGCTCCAGCGCCTCGCTTTCATCCCCGACCATCGGCCCGAATTTGCGTTTGATCCGCTCGGCGGACAGTTGAATCGGGGTCAGCGGGTTTTTGATTTCATGGGCGATGCGTCGGGCAATATCGCCCCACGCGGCCATGCGCTGCGCCGAGACCAGATCGGTGACATCGTCAAAGGTCACCACATAACCCTCGATTGTGCCGTCTTTGGATTTACGCGCGGCCATGCGTACCAGCAGGGTTTCGGCGATGCCGTCGCGCGTCACCTGCACCTGTTGTTTCAACAGGTTGCCGCTTTGGGTTTTCAGCTTGTCGAACAGCGTCGCGAATTCGGGCACCAGTTCGCCAATCGGGGTGCCGTTGATCGTGGTATTATCAAGCCCCAGCAGATGCACCGCCGCATCGTTGAACATTTCCGCCCGCCCTGCCCGGTCCAGCCCGATAATCCCGGCCGTTACCCCCGACAGCACCGAGTCAAACAGCCGCCGCCGCCGCTCGGTCTTTTCGTTGATCGCCACCAGATTGTCGCGTTGCCCCTTTAATTGCGCGGTCATGCGGTTGAACACCCGCCCCAGCATGGCGATTTCGTCTTCGCCCTGCTCCTCGCGCACCCGCACGTTCAGATCCCCCGCGCCAACGCGCTGCACCGCCCCCGCCAGCCGCCCCATCGGCCGTGACAGCTTTTCGGCAAACCACAGGCCCAGCCAGATCGCCGCCAGAATTACCACCACGGCAAAGCCCAGATAAATCAGGGCAAATTCGAACAACAGACCGCCCCGATCCTGTTCCAGTTGTTGATACAGGGTCACGGTTTCGCGCGTATCATCGAGCAGGTTCAGGATATCCCCGTCCACGTCGCGCGTGACATAAAGCAGCTTGTCGGTATAGGCGTTCAGCGCGACCAGCGCGCGAAATTCGCTGTTGGGCCAATCCTCGATAAGCACGAATTCACCGTCAAGGGCACGCTTGATTTCCTCGTCGGTGGGGCGTTCGTAATCGAACAGATAGCTGCGTTCGCCCCGCGCCACCAACTCGCCGCCCCCGTCTATCACAAAGGCCTCGGCAAGGCCGCGCTGCATAGAGGCCTGCCCGCGGCTAAGCGCATCGCGCATTTCACGCGCCCCAACCAGCCCGTAACGGGCGCGCTGCCGTTCAATAAAATCCGCCAGAAATTTTGCATCCGAGGTCAGGGTAATGCGATGCTCGGTCTGATAGGCCTCGGCCGCGGATAAAGAATTGCCCACAACCTGTTGAACCCGCTCAGAAAACCAGCCTTCAAGGCCAAAGTTCAGGGTAATGGTGGCAAACACCGCCACCAGCACCGTCGGCACCAGCGCAATCACACTGAAAACCGCGGTCAGGCGGATATGCAGTTGCGACCCCGCCGAACGAGAGCGCCGCGCCGCAATGATCCGCAAAATGCGCCGCCCAACAAGCGTTGCGATCACAAGGGTGTAAACCACATCGGCCAGCAGCACACTACGCAGCATTTGCGGGTTGGCCGGCCCGTCGAAAACGCCCAGCAACAGGGTGGTGGTCAGCGCAAGCAGCGGCCCGACAACCACAAGAGCAATGGCCAGATAATTCTTGACCACGCGCTTTTTGCGCCAGGTGTCGATCTTGTGGAACGTCGAATTTAAAACAGTTTGTTGCAAAACAGGTACAGAATCCATCCAGCCTGTGGCATTATTACATCATTTTTTTGCCGCGCGACACAGAAATATCCAGTTCAGCTATTTTTTTCCGCAGAGTATTGCGGTTGATGCCCAGCAGCTTGGCGGCTTGCAACTGGTTGCCGTTGGTGGCTTGCAACGCCATGTTGATCAGCGGTTTTTCCACTTCGTGAAGAATGCGCAGGTACAGCCCGTCGGGGGGCAATTCCCCCACATGCAATGAAAAATACTGTTTCAAGTGCATTTCGACCGCGCCCGACAGCGACCCTTGCGCGCCGTAATCGCCCGGATCGCTGGCATTTTGCGCCAGTTCGGCATCAACGATTTTTTCGCTGATAATGTCATCGGGGCTTAGCACCGCCAGACGCTGCATCAGGTTTTTCAACTCGCGCACATTGCCACGCCAATTGTGGCGGCGCAGGCGGGCGATAGCGTTGGCACTGATGGTTTTTTGCCCCTCGGCCCCGGCTTTGCGCAGAAAATGTCCGGCCAGATCCTCTATGTCGTCGATCCGTTCTATCAGGTTGGGCAGGCTGATCGGCACCACGTTCAGACGATAGAACAGGTCCTCGCGAAAGCGCCCCTCGATCACCGCGGCGCGCAGGTTTTGCTGGGTAGAGGCAATGATGCGGATATTGCGTGACCGGTTTTCCTGCAACACCCGCAACAGCCTTGTTTGCGCCTCTTTGGGCATGTCGCCGACCTCGTCCAGAAACAGGCTGCCGCCCTCGGCCGCGTCGAGCTTGCCCGGATTGTCAGCGGCTCCGAACAGCTCGGCTTCGACCTGCTCCATCGGGATCGCAGCCAGATTGATGCTGATAAACGGGGCGGATTTGCGGTTGCCGAATTCGTGCAGCGCCTTGGCCACCACCCCCTTGCCGGTGCCCGAAGCGCCGGTAATCATCACCGACAGGTCGTTGTTCATCAGCCGCGACATGATGCGGTATACCTCTTGCATGGCGGGGGATCGCCCGATCAGCGGCAACGGGTCGGTCAGGGCCGGTTCGGGGGTGAATTGCGCCTGACGCTGGCGCGAGGATTGCTTGGTCGCCTTGTTCACCAGAGACAAAAGGTGTGCAAGATCAAAGGGTTTCGGCAGGTATTCAAACGCGCCCACCTCGGCGGCCCGAATGGCGGTGGTGACGGTATTTTGCGCCGACATCACCAGTATGGGCAGGTCGGGGCGGCGTTTGGTAATGGCCGGAATCAGGTCGAGCGCATCACCGTCGGGCATGGCAACATCGGTGACCAGCACATCGCCCTCGCCCTCTTCGACCCAACGCCACATGGTGGCAATGGTGCCCGTGGCACGCACGCGACAACCCGCGCGGGTCAGGGCCTGACTAATGACCGTGCGTATGGTGCGGTCGTCATCCGCAACGATAATGGTTCCGTCCATCAGACCCGCCTTTCAGGCCAGACCGGCAATAGAATTTGGAATTTGGTGCCCTTGTCGCTGGACTCGCATTCAACGATTCCGCCATGGTCGGCAACCACCTTGGATACCAGCGACAGCCCCAGCCCCGAGCCGTTGGGTTTGGAACTGACAAACGGATCAAACACGCTGCTGCCCATGTTTTCAGGGATGCCCGGGCCGGAATCGCTGACCACAATTTCGATGGGCAAGCCGCGATTGCCGCCGCCGGGCAGCGACAGCTTGATCCCGGGGCGATAGGCGGTTTTCAGGGTAATCTGGCCGCGTTTGGGTTGGGCTTCGGCGGCGTTCTTCAGCAGGTTCAGGAACACCTGAATCAGTGAATCCGCGTTGCCGGCAACCTCGGGCAGCGACGGGTCATAGCTTTCGGCAAAGCGCACATGGCGGGCGAATCCGGCCTTGGCGGCGCTTTTTGCCCGCTCCAGCACGTCGTGGATATTGACGCCGGTAATTTCCAGCGGGCGCTGGTCGCCAAAGCTTTCGACCCGATCCACCAGCTTGCCGATGCGCTTGGCCTCGCCCTCTATCATGTCGGTCAGCTCGCGGTCTTGCGGGGGCAGGTTCATGGCCAGCAGTTGCGCCGCGCCCGATATCCCCGCCAACGGATTGCGGATCTCGTGCGCCAGCATAGAGGCCATGCCGGTCACCGAGCGTGCCGCCGAGCGATGCGCCAGCGAGCGGTCCATCTTGTCGGCAATGCCGCGCGGATGCAGCACCAGCAGCACCTCGCCCCCGTCCAGACGCGAGACCTGCACATTGGCAATGCCGCGATTGGCGCCGGCCCAGCCGATTTCCACATCGTGCAGCACCACGGAATTCACGCCGCCGCGCACCTGATTGACCACATCCGCCAGTATCGATTCGGCCCCCGCCATATGTTCCACGCTGGCGCCGTTCATCTGTTTGGCCGAGATCGCGCCGAACACCTCGGCGGCCATGTTGGCCTCGGCGATGGTCGCGTCCGCGCCGATCACGAACGCGGGAAAAGGCAGGGCCGACCAGATGGCTTCAAAGTCGCGCTGGCTCATGCGGCCACCTGATGGTTGCCTAGCCCCGAACGCAGAACGGCGATGACCCGGGCCGGGTCGGTCTGGCGGATGATAGCTGAACGTATTTCGGCCCCGTTTTCAAGCGGTTGCAAGTACCAGCTAAGGTGTTTTCGCGCCACACGCAGGCCCAGATGCGTGCCGTAAAAAGACAGCATGCTTTCGTAATGGCCGATGATCAGATCAGCGAGCGCGGCGCCTTCGGGGGCTGCCTGCACCGGCTTTCCGGCCAGCGCCGCACGAATCTGCGCCAATCGCCAAGGCGCACCTTCGGCCCCGCGCCCGACCATCACCGCCGCCGCGTTGGATTGTTCCAGCGCACGTCGGGCGCTGTCGGGGCCGGTAATATCGCCGTTTACCACCACCGGAATATCAACCGCGCCCGTTACTTGCGCCACCGCCGCCCAATCGGCCTGCCCCTTGTAAAACTGTTGCCGCGTGCGCCCGTGAACGGTGATCATCTGCACCCCTGCCGATTGCGCCGAACGCGCTAGTGCCGGTGCGCTTATCCGGTCCCAACCGAGCCGCATTTTCAGGGTCACCGGTACGTCAACCGCGCTTACCACCGCATCGATCAGGCGCAGCGCCAGATCGGGGTCGCGCAACAGGGCCGCACCCGAATAGCCGCTGGTCACCTTTTTGGCCGGACAGCCCATATTGATATCGATTATCCGCGCGCCCTGCCCCGCCAATATCCGCGCGGTTTCCACCATCGGCGCGGCCTCTCGACCGGCGATCTGCACCGATGTATGGCGGTTCTCCAGCCCCAGTTCGGCGCGCGCATGGGCGCTGGCGCGATTCGTCAGCAGCTCGGTGCTGGTCACCATCTCGGAAACCACAAGATCGGCACCAAAGCCGAGCACGACCTGCCGGAATGGCAAATCGGTGATTCCGGCCATGGGTGCCAATATAACAGGCGGAACCCCGCCTTTTGTGAATAATCCGAGCGGCAATTGCCTAATCCTTGTGCAGTTGCCCCATGGATACCCCAGCAAAGCCGCGCCGACAAGTGAATAGATGATTGAGGCCCGCGCCATTTTAGCGCTAAAAGGCCCCATGACCCGATTGATTACCGCCATTCTTGTTGCTGCCGGTCGCGGCACCCGCGCCGGAGACGGCCCGCCCAAGCAATACCGCCCGCTTGGCGGGGTTGCGGTGCTGCGCCGCTCGGTCAACGCGCTGCTGGCCCATAAGCGCGTGGCGCTGGTTCAGGTGGTGATCCACCCCGATGACCTGTCGCTGTATAACGACGCCATGCGAGGGGCGGGGCCGCGGGTGCTGCCACCGGTTTACGGGGGCGAAACCCGCGCCAAATCGGTGCAGCACGGGCTGCGCGCCCTTGCGCCGCATGGCCCCGACGATGTGTTGATTCACGACGCCGCGCGGCCGTTTCTGTCGCTCGCGGTGATCGATGGCGTGCTGGCCGGCCTGCAAACCCATGCCGGAGCCTTTCCCGCCCTGCCGGTGGTCGATGCGCTGTGGCACGGGGATCACGGGCTCGCCAAGGCCCCGCAAGACCGCACGGGGCTGTTTCGTGCCCAAACCCCGCAAGGCTTTGATTTTTCGACCATCGTGCAGGCTCATGAATCCGGCGGTATTGATGCCCCCGATGACGTGACATTAACGCATGGCCTTGGTATCGATGTTGCGATAACCCAAGGCGACCCCGCCAATTACAAACTGACCACCGCAGCGGATTTTACCCGCGCCAGCAAGGAGTTACAGATGGATGTTCGCACCGGAAACGGGTTTGATGTGCATGCGTTCGAACCCGGCGACCATGTGACCCTGTGCGGGGTGCGCATTCAGCACAACCAGCGCCTGAAGGGCCATTCCGACGCCGATGTCGCGATGCACGCCATAACCGATGCGCTGTTCGGTGCGCTGGCCGAGGGCGATATTGGCCAGTGGTTTCCGCCATCCGATCCGCAATGGAAGGGCGCGGCCTCGGAAATCTTTTTGCAAAAAGCGGTCGAGCGCGTGGCCGAGCGCGGCTTTACCCTGACCCATATCGACTGCACCATCATTTGTGAACAGCCCAAAATCGGCCCCCATGCCGCCGATATGCGCGCCCGAATTGCCCACCTAAGCGGCATCGACCCCGGGCGGGTCTCTGTCAAGGCTACAACATCCGAGCGGCTGGGCTTTACCGGCCGCTCCGAAGGGATTGCCGCAACTGCAACCGCTACACTGGTGAAATCATGAGCAAAATTATCGCAACCGTTTTTGGCGTCGGCCTGATCCCCTTTGCTCCGGGCACCTTCGGGTCGCTGTTGGCACTGCCGCTGGCCTATGGGCTGCATGTGTTTGGCGGCTTTCCGATGCTCTTGATGGCCACCTCGCTGATCTTTCTGCTCGGTTGGGCCGCGACCATCCATTACACCAAAACCACCGACAGTCACGACCCGTCCGAGGTGGTGATTGACGAGGTCGCAGGCCAGTGGGTTGCGCTGCTGCCGGTGTCGGGCGGGTTGTGGTTTATGGGTTTTGATCCGTGGGTTTTCCCTTATCCGGGCTGGGTTTCAGCGTTTATCCTGTTCCGGCTGTTCGACATCTGGAAACCGCTTTGGGTTGGCTGGGCCGACCGGCTGGATACACCGATGGGGGTAATGCTGGATGATGTGATTGCCGGCGGGTTCGCGGCCATCCTGACCGCCGCCGCTGCCGGATTTGCGCACGGGGTGCTGATGTGACCCTACCCGAACAAGTACTTGCCGCCGCCCGCGCCCACGGCTGGAAAATCGCCACCGCCGAAAGCTGCACCGGTGGCATGGTCATCGCCGCCCTGACCGATATTGCCGGTTCATCCGATGTGGTCGATCGGGGCTTTATTACCTACTCCAATCAGGCCAAAATCGACATGCTGGGCGTGGAAAAGGGTGCGATCAAGGGCTATGGCGCGGTCAGCCAACGGGTTGCCGCCCAGATGGCCGAAGGGGCGCTGGCGCGTGCCAATACCGATCTGGCCGTTTCGCTAACCGGTGTTGCGGGGCCGGGGGCCTCGGAAAACAAACCCGAAGGCATGGTCTGGTTCGGGCTGGCGCAAAAGGGCCGCGAGGTGATCACCAAGGAAATGCAGTTCGGCCCGCTGGGGCGCGCAGGGGTGCGGCAGGCCAGCGTCACGCAGGCCTTGCAGATGCTGCTGGATGCGGCTCAGCCGTAAAGCTGTTTGGCGCGATCCTCGAATGCACGAACAATGCGTTGCATGGCCTGATTGAACACCACGCCGATAATGCCTTGCAGAATGCGCGACTTGAATTCGAAATCCACATGAAAATCAACCACGCACCCGTCCGGGTCCGGCAGAAAATGCCAGTGGTTGACCAGATACTTGAACGGCCCGTCCAGATATTCGACCTCTATCTTGTGGTCATCCGGGCGCAGGGTCACGCGGCTGGTAAAGCGCTCTCGGAACACCTTGAAAGCAATGATCAGGTCCGCATCGACCACCGTCTTGTCGGCGCTCTCGGTCTTTTGCTTGATCCGCACACCGGCGGTCCATGGCAGGAATTCGGGGTATTTGGCGATATCGGCGACCAGATCATACATCTGCTCGGGGCTATAGGGCATTTTGCGGTTTTCGCTATGGGTCGGCACTTTCTTTTCCTTGGGGTAGTGACAGCACGCTTGCCCCACAATAAAGTAGCTTCGCAACAAAAGGGCAAGGGCATGGACCACTCTAATTACGAGATTGACGAAATGATTTCCGCCAAGACCATCGCGGCGCGGGTCGAATCGCTGGCGGCCGAGATTTCGGAATGCTTTGCCGATACCGACAAGCTGGTCGTGGTGGGGCTGTTGCGCGGTTCATTCGTGTTTATCGCCGATCTGGTGCGCGAACTTGACCTGCCCGTCGAGGTCGATTTTCTGGAGGCATCATCCTACGGCAACGCGATGGAATCCTCGCGCGAGGTGCGCATCCTGAAAGATATCCGAGGAGAGATAGAGGGCCGCGATGTGCTGGTGGTAGAGGATATCGTCGATACCGGCTATACCATGCACCACGTTTTGCACCTGCTAGAGGCGCGCAATCCGGCGAAACTGCGGGTCTGCGCGTTGCTCGACAAGCCCTCGCGGCGCGAAACCGACGTCAAAATCGACTGGACCGGGTTCGAGATCCCCGATGAATTTGTCGTGGGCTATGGCATCGATTACGCGCAGCGCAATCGCAACCTGCCCTATATCGGCAAGGTCCGGTTTGTGAAATGAACCTGCTGCGGCTGCTGCGCATGAAACGCTGGGCGCAGCACCCGCCGTTGAAAGAGCATTTCACACGAAACTGGTTGTTTAAGGGCGGCAAAAGGATTTCAGACTAATTATCAAAGGATGGCACTTTGCTTCAATTGACCATTGCCCTGATCGTATTCTTGTTTCCGCTCGCTTATAGTCCCGGCCCAGGCAACATGTTCTTTGCGGCCAATGGGGCGCGTTTCGGCTTTCGCTCGACCATACCGGCGACCTTCGGGTATCACATTGCTACCTGGATCGTGACGGCAGCAATTGGTTTCGGATTCACCGCCGCGCTGGACAAGTTTCCAAATGTCTTTTTTATATTGAGAATAGCGGGCTCGCTATATGTACTGTGGATCGCGTGGAATCTGTTCAGAGCAGGTGCCTTGGAAGGCGATAGTGTAGCAAAACCGGCCACCTTTGTAGATGGTGTTGTTCTTCTGATCCTGAATCCCAAAGCCTATGTGATCATCGCTCTGATGTTTACTCAGTTTCTTGACCAGTCAGAGTTTGGGGCTCATATTGCTGTTGTGTTGATCACGACAATCTTTACGTTTAATAATCTTGTGGCGTTTTCTATCTGGACATTGATCGGAGACAAAATTGCTGGATACTTCCGAACACCCGAAAGCGCACAAAAATTGAACATTTTATTTGGTGGAATATTGGCGCTAGTTGGCGTTTGGATGCTACTATCCTAAGCCTCTGTTAGTCTAGTTCTGGGTAAATTTCGGACTACGGTATTACATCGAGGCCGCCTGCCGAATGCGGCCTAACCGCCTGCTTTTGCGCGTCGAGCTGCCTGCAATTTGGCAAAATCATCGCCCGCCAGATAGCTGGAGCGCGTCAGTGGAGTGGCCGAGACCATCAGGAAGCCTTTGCCATAGGCAGCACTTTCATAGGTTTTGAATTCTTCGGGGGTCACAAAGCGCATGACCTCGTGGTGCTTGGGCGTGGGTTGCAGGTATTGCCCGATGGTCAGAAAATCCACGTCGGCGGCGCGCATGTCGTCCATGACCTGCAAAACCCCCTGTTTTTCCTCGCCCAAACCGACCATCAGGCCCGATTTGGTGAACATCTGCGGGTCCAGCTCTTTGACCCGCTGCAATATCCGCAAGCTGTGGAAATAGCGCGCGCCGGGGCGGACCTCGGGGTACAGGCCGGGCACGGTTTCCAGGTTGTGGTTAAACACATCGGGGCGTGCCTCGACCACGGTTTCCACCGCGTCGGGGCCGCATTTCAGGAAATCGGGGGTCAGAACCTCGATGGTGGTTCTGGGGGATTTGCGCCGGATAGCGCGAATGGTCTGGGCGATATGTTCGGCACCGCCATCGGCCAGATCATCGCGATCCACCGAGGTGATCACCACATGTTTCAGCCCCAGCTTTTCCACCGCCACCGCCACTCGGCCCGGTTCAAAGGCATCCAGCGCATTGGGTCGCCCGGTGGCAATGTTGCAAAACGAACAGCCGCGCGTGCAGATCTCGCCCATGATCATCATGGTGGCGTGGCCCTGCCCCCAGCATTCGCCGACATTGGGGCAGCCTGCCTCCTCGCATACCGTGGTCAAGCCGTTGTCGCGCATGATCTTGTGGGTATCGCGATACCCTTGCGACACCGGTGCCTTGACCCGTATCCATTTGGGTTTACGCAGGATCGGCGTATCGGGCCGGGCGGCTTTTTCGGGGTGGCGCTGGGCGCGGTCGGACAGATCACGAGGGGTAGACATGGGGCTAACGGGCCTGTTTTGCTGAACGTTGGCCCGTTATGGCGCAAAACCGCAAGGATTCACAACCCATAGCGGGCCAAATCGCCGTTATTTTACCTGCGCGGCCAGCAAGCCGGTTTCATGGGCCTGCAACACCATCCGCGCCGGTCCGCCATAGGCGGAAAGCTGCGGAAAAATCGCCTCGATTTCGGCCTTGGCGGCCTGATCAAGGGTGGTCAGGGCCGCGTGGGCGGGGTGGAAGCTCTCGCTTGGGGTGCCGTTTGACATCACGATTTCGTGCCGGTCGAACAGCAGGTGGAAATAGTCAACCTCGCCGCCCTGCTCCTGCCGGATGGTCCGGTCGTTGATCAGGGCTTTTGCGGGCACCAGCACCTCGGGGCTGCCAAACAGGGCTTCGGCCTGCGCACCGGCAAGCAACATTCGGTGCGCCGGTGAAACCCGCAATTCGCGGCTATTGCCGATACTGCCCTTGGCAAACACCACCGGAGCCAGCGCCGCAACAGCCCGAACCCTGCTTTGGCCAATCCAGCGGATCGGCTGGTTGCCATGGTCAAGCGTGCGCACCAGATCACCGGCCAGCAGGTCCTAAATGGCGACCTCTCCCCTATCGGTTTCGATCAGGGTACCCCGCACAAAACAGTGGATATAGGTCTGATCGGCAATCGCACCATATTCGACCTGCCCGATATAGGAATAGTTGGAATAGGTATAGGTCACCCCGTCGGTCAACGGCTGGGTAAAGGCGATATACATGTTGTCGGTAAAATCGCCACCATCGATTCCCGTCGGTGTGTTACCGACATCGCGCCCGATAATATAGGCATCAAAGCTGGACCCGTCGCTGCCCGTCACCGTATAGGTCGCAAAGCTGGACCAGTCATTGCCCGCATAGGTCGTATCGCCGTTAAAGGAAACCAGATTCTCGAAATCGTCTTCGGTCTGGCCCGAGAACGACGACTGGTCATCAAAGGTTGTATCGCCATCCGGTGAACCGTCACCGTCGGGGTCCTCTAACACGACCACATTGGCCGCGTTGCTGCTGGAATAGGTGAACGAGGCCCCGGTATTTGAAAAAGCACTTCCAACAATGCCGACGTCGTTTTGATCGAATGCGTGCAGGGTTTCTATAGACATAGATATCTCCGAATGGGTCACCACGGGAGTATATAATGCCCTGTGGTAAGAATTAATTTAAGTTTTATTCAATTTGCAAGAATATATGCAGGGACACGTTAACTATAAATCAAGTAAAAATCAACACGAATGCCACAAAAGGGCACGATGTCGCCTAGGGTCAGGCCCCATTAATCCGACGCCACCGGCGTCAAATCCGCGATAGCTCGGCGGTTTGGGCCGCGCCGGACAGGGTGGCCCCCTTTCCAAGCGGCCCACGCCGCCGAGATGAAGCGGATTTGGCGTCCTTCGGATTTGGCGGATTTTCCGCCTGACGGCTTCGCAACCCCTTGAAATAGAGCCACTATTCCTGCGGGCTTGCTCATGGTAAGGCGGAAAATCTGCCAAACCGGTGGTGCCGGAGTAATGGGTCCTGACCCTAATTCAGGCAAAGCACCCCAGCCTCGTGCGGGTCCAGACTGTGGCGGGCGGGTGCGCCATAGGCATGCAGGTGCGGAAAGATCGCTTCGATTTCGGCCTTGGCGGCAAGGTCGAGCGCATCCAGCCCTGCCGCGGCGGGGTGAAAGCTTTCGGTCGAGGCGCCGTCCGAGAAAATGATCTCGTGCCGGTCAAACAGGATATGGTAATAGGTCAGCAACGGCGCGGGGCGGCGCAGAATGCTGTGATCATTGACCAGCGCCGCGGCGGGCACCAGAAATTCGGACTGGCCGAACAGCGCTTGCGCCTGCCAGCCACCAACCAGCACGCGGTGCGCGGGGGACACCCGCAGCGGGCGGGTGTTGCCGATGCTGCCAGTGGCAAACTCCACCGGCGCAAACCGCCCGTTGGCCCGCGCCACCTGCCCGCCAACCCAGCGAATGGCCTGCAACCCGTGGTCAAGCGTGCGCACCAGATCACCAGCTTGCAGGGTCTCGACCGCTACCTCTCCGCGATCGGTTTCGATCAGGGTTCCGGCGGCAAAGCACACAATGGTTTGTTCGGCCAGATCGTCGTAATCCACCTGCCCGATATAGGAATAGTCGCTATAGCTATAGGTCACCCCGTCCTGAAGCGGTGCGGAAAAGGCGACATACATCTGGTCCATGTAATCGCCGCCATCGATGGCCGAGGGCAGCGCGAAATCTTCGTCCTGACGACCGATCACATAGGCCTTGAACTCGGACCCGTCCGAGCCTTTGACCGTATAACTGGCAAAGCTGGACCAGTCGGCACCGGCGAATTCGGTGTCTCCGTTAAACGAGACCAGCGCTTCGTGATGGTCGGTCGTCTGGCCCCATGCCGCCTTTTGGTCGTCCAGAACGCCGTCGTCATCCTCGATAACAATCGTATTGGCACCCACATCACCGGAATAGGTAAATGTGCAGCCTTCCTGACTGAATGCGCAGCCTTCAAACCCCACATCCGCCTGACTAAAAGCGTGAATCGTGTCATATGCCATGACAACCCCTTCCCCAATTTTCCCCGCGTCCACCCTGCGGGCAAAGCATTGAGAATTGCTGAACAGATAAAATGCCCGCGATTTTTGGAAAATGGCCTGTTCTTGGCCGCGCAACCCTTTTATAACGCCAGGGGAAAGCAACCACCAAAGGGGCCAGCCGTGACAGAATGGGATTTCACCAGCCAGCAGGCGGCGACCTATTATTCTGTGGACAAGGTGCTGTCCGAAGGCAAGGTTGCCAGGGGCGACCGCATTTCGCTCGATCTGTTTTTTGCGCCGCTGGACAATGCCAACCCCGAAACATTCCTGAAGGCGCTCAAAACCTTTGGCTATCTGGGCGCACCGCAGGATGACGGCTCTATGCAGGTTACCATCGATGATCTGCCCCTTGATGCGGGGCAAATCTGGCAGGTGGAAGAGCGCACATCGAAACTGGCCCTGCCGCGCGGGTACGAACCCGACGGCTGGGGCTTTTCAGAACCCTAAGCAAGGAAACCCCATGTCAGAACCGTTACGCATTGCCATTGCCGGGCTTGGAACCGTCGGCGCAGGGATCGTGAAAATCGTGCAGCAACATGGCGCGCTGCTGGCCGCGCGCGCGGGGCGCAGCGTGGAAATCGTGGCGATTTCGGCGCGCTCGCGCACCAAGGATCGCGGCGTTGATCTGGCCGCCTATGCGTGGGAGGACGACCCGGTTGCGCTGGCGCGGCGCGATGATGTGGACCTGCTGATAGAGGTCATGGGCGGCGAGGACGGCCCCGCCAAGGCCTGCGTCGAAACCGCGTTGCAAAACGGCAAGCATGTGGTGACCGCCAACAAGGCGATGCTGGCGATTCACGGGCAGGAAATGGCGATACAGGCCGAACGGGCCGGTGTGGCGCTGCGCTATGAGGCGGCGGTGGCCGGGGGTATTCCGATCGTCAAGGCGCTGACCGAGGGGCTGGCCGCCAACGGGATAACCCGGGTCATGGGGGTGATGAACGGCACTTGCAACTATATTCTGACCGTGATGGAGGAAACCGGCGCATCCTACAACGATGTGCTGAAAGACGCGCAGGATCTGGGCTATGCCGAGGCCGACCCCGCCGCCGATGTGGGCGGGTTCGACGCGGCGCACAAGCTGTCTCTGCTTGCCGCCACGGCCTTTGGGGCGCAGGTCCGGTTTGACAATGTGGTGATCGAAGGGATCGAGCGCATCACCCTTGCCGACATCGAAAACGCCGCCGATATGGGTTACCGTATCAAGCTGCTGGGCGTGGCGCGCATGGCGCAGGACGGGCTTGAACAGCGCATGCAGCCCTGCCTTGTGCCCGCCGCATCACCGCTGGGCCAGTTAGAGGGCGTCAGCAATATGGTGGTGGTCGAGGGCGACCATGTGGGGCAAACCGTTTATCAGGGTCCGGGGGCCGGTGAAGGCCCGACCGCCAGCGCGGTGATGGCCGATGTGGTCGATATTGCCCGCGGGCTGGTCATGCCGGTCTTTGGCCAACCCGCCGACACGCTGGCGCGGCCCAATGCATCCAGCGCGGGGTCGGATGCACGCTATTACCTGCGTTTCTCGCTATCCGACCAGCCCGGTGTTCTGGCCGAACTGGCCAGCATTCTGGGCAGGCACGACGTATCGATCAACCGGATGCGCCAATACGACCACGACGGGCAAGCCGCTCCGCTGGTGATCGTTACCCATGCCACCGGGCGTCCGGCGCTCGACCTTGCATTGGCGGAGATCAGCGCATTATCGGCCTGTTTGGCCGCGCCGGTGGCATTGCGCATAGAGTCATAATAGAATGCCGGCAAAGCAACCAATATAGGACCGAACCATGACCAAAACCTTTTTTTCCGCTCTTGCCCTGACGCTGACCCTGGCCACCCCCGGCCTTGCCCAGAATACCGAAGTGAATGCCGATGTGGCGAATTCGCTGAAAATGGCCATTACCATGAACGGTTTTGCCTGTGACCATGTGGTCTTTGTCGAACCGATGGGCAATGACGGTGCCCGGGTAACCTGCCAGAAAACCGCCGGAAATGACGCAACCGGGGTTTACATTTTCGCCGTTAGCGATACAGGACTTCAAGTCTCAGAAGAATAACCAACCAAACCGGGAAAGGCCCAAAATGCCCGAAAACAAATCTATCTATTCCGACCGAATGCTTTCGCTCGGCCTTGCACGTGTGTCCGAACAGGCAGCCATTGCCTGCGCGCGCCTTGTGGGGTCCGGCGATGAAAAGGCTGCCGATCAGGCGGCGGTTGATGCCATGCGCAGCCAGTTGAACAAGCTCGATATCAGCGGGCGCATCGTGATAGGCGAAGGCGAACGCGACGAGGCCCCGATGCTTTATATCGGCGAAGAAGTCGGCAACGGCACCGGCCCCGAGGTCGATATCGCCCTTGATCCGCTAGAGGGCACCACCCTTGCCGCCAAGGATATGCCCAATGCGCTGGCGGTGATTGCCATGGGGCCGCGCGGCTCTATGCTGCATGCGCCCGATACCTATATGGAAAAGCTGGCCATCGGGCCGGGCTATGCGCCCGATGTGGTGACGCTGGACATGACCCCGACCCAACGGGTGATTGCGCTGGCCAACGCCAAGAAATGCTCGCCTTCCGAGGTGATGATCTGCGTGCTGGAACGCCCCCGCCACGAGGAAATGATTCGCGAGTTGCGCGAAACCGGCGCGCGAATCCGGCTGATTACCGATGGCGATGTGGCCGGTATCATCCATTGCGCCGAATCCGAGAAAACCGGAATCGATATGTATATGGGTCAGGGCGGCGCCCCCGAAGGGGTGCTGGCGGCGGCGGCGCTCAAATGTATGGGCGGGCAGATGTATGGCAAGCTGATTTTCCGCAATGACGACGAACGCGGTCGCGCCGCCAAAACCGGCATTACCGATCTGGACAAGGTCTATTCGCTGCACCAGCTGGTCAGCGACGATGTGATCTTTGCCGCGACCGGCGTCACCGACGGTTCTGTGGTTTCGGGCGCGCGTCTGGTCGGGGATTATCTGGAAACCGAAACCCTGCTGATGCGCTCGCGCACCGGCTCTGTGCGGCGGTTGTTCTATCGCCAGCGCAACCAATAGGGGGCGGCATGGCGTCATCGTTTCTGGGCGTTGACGCCTCGCTGACCGGTCGGGCCTGGGTTGGCCCCTCGATCGAGGTGGAGCGGCTGGCCGAGGCCATCGCCCAGCAAACCACCCTGCCCGACATGGTTACCCGCCTGCTGGCGCGCCGTGGTGTAAGCCCCGACATGGCCCAAACCTATCTGAACCCGACCCTGCGCGACCTGATGCCCGACCCGTCGGGTTTTCTGGACATGGACAAGGCCGCGGACCGGATCGTCGCGGCGGTCAGAAACCGGCAGCGCATCGCGATTTTTGCCGATTACGATGTGGATGGCGGCACCTCTTCCGCATTGCTGCAAAACTGGTTGAATGCGCAGGGGCTACGCGCCACCCTTTATGTGCCCGACCGGCTGACCGAAGGCTATGGCCCCAACGATACGGCCATGAAAATGCTGGGCGAATCGCATGATCTGGTGATCTGTGTCGATTGCGGCACCCTTGCGCACGGGCCAATCGCCGTGGCCAACCAGGCCGGAGCCGATGTGATCGTCCTTGACCACCATCAGGCCGATGAAACCCTGCCCCCCGCGCTGGCCGTGGTCAACCCGAACCGGCAGGATGAAACCAGCGAATACACCTATCTTTGCGCCGCCGGCGTGGTGTTCATGGCGCTGGCCGCTGCCAATCGCCTGTTGCGCGCCCAAAACCTGCCCGAACCGCCGCTGCTGCCGTTGCTTGACCTTGTGGCGCTGGGCACCGTTGCCGATGTCGCGCCGCTGGTCGGGTTTAACCGTGCGCTGGTGCGGCAGGGGCTGGCGGTAATGGCGAGGCGCAAACATGCCGGTCTGGTGGCGCTGGCCGATGTGGCCGGAATGAAATCCACCCCGTCGGCCTTTCATCTGGGTTTTCTGCTGGGGCCGCGCCTGAATGCAGGCGGGCGGGTTGGCAAATCGGACCTTGGCGCGCGCCTGCTGGCCTGCTCCGATCCGGTTCAGGCCCGCGATCTGGCCGCGCAACTGGATGATCTGAACAAAACCCGTCGCGAGATAGAGGCGCAGGTTCAGGCCGAAGCGCTGCTTCAGGTCGAGACCCGCGACACCACCGGCCCGCTGGTCTGGGCCGCGGGGCAAGGCTGGCACCCGGGGGTTGTGGGCATTGTGGCTTCGCGCCTCAAGGAAAAATACAACCGCCCCGCGGTGGTGATCGGGGTGAATGACGGGGTCGGACTTGGCTCGGGGCGCTCGGTTACGGGCATCGATCTGGGGGTTGCGGTGGCGGCCCTGATGCGCGGCGGGCAGATCAGCAAGGGCGGCGGCCATGCCATGGCGGCGGGGCTGACCGTGCCCGAAGACGCCATAGAACCCGCCATGCAGGCCCTGTCCGAACGGCTGGCCAAACAGGGGGCCGACCGGCTGGGCGCGGCCGATCTAAAGGTAGACGGCGTGCTGGGCAGCGGCGCGGCAACGGTTGAATTGATCGAGCAATTGCAACAGGTTGGCCCGTTTGGTGCCGCTTCCCCCGCGCCGCGTTTCGTGATCCCCTCGGCCCTGATCAAATTTGCCAAACCGGCAGGCGAATCGCATCTGCGCCTGACCATCGACAATGGCGGCGGGCGGCTGGATGTGATTGCCTTTCGTGCCTTTGAAACCGCACTCGGCCCTGCCCTGCTCAATCATAGCGGCGCGCCTTTCCATTTTGCCGGCCGGCTGGAGGTCGACGAATGGGGTGGCCGGCGCAAAGCAAAATTGCAACTGGAAGACGCGGCTTTGGTCGGGTAAGCTGGCGCAAACCAGCAAAAAGGCCCCGCCATGACCACGCGCATTCTTATTCTGAACGGCCCCAACCTGAATCTGCTCGGCACCCGCCAGCCCGAGGTTTACGGCCATACCTCGCTGACCGATATCCACCAAAGCTGCACCGATACCGCCGCCGAACTGGGCCTGATGATCGATTTTCGCCAAAGCAACCACGAGGGCGAGCTGGTGGACTGGATTCAAGATGCCCGCCACAGCTTTGACGGCATTATCCTGAATGCCGGTGCTTATACGCATACCTCGGTTGCGATCATGGATGCGATCGGCTCGATCGATACGCCGGTGCTGGAACTGCACCTTTCCAACATCCACCAGCGCGAAACCTTTCGCCATACCTCTTACATCTCCAAGGTGGCATTCGGGATGATCTGCGGCTTGGGGGCGGCGGGCTATCCGCTGGCGCTGCGTGCCATCAAGGCCCGTCTGGACGCCGCCAAATAATTTTCGCAAAGCGTGAAAAATGGCTTGCACCCAAGCGCGTTGCCCCCTAAATAGTCCGCACAGAGCAAGATGCGCCCTTCGTCTATCGGTTAGGACGTCAGGTTTTCAACCTGAAAAGAGGGGTTCGACTCCCCTAGGGCGTACCATTGCTTTTCCCCTCCGAACCGTTACAGTGGTTATTGTGATATAGGCGCCCCCTGTCAGGCGGTATGCATCGGATGTCATTCCTGTTTTCGGTTTTTTTCAATGTGAGGGGCTATGAAGCATCCATATATGTCCCTTCCTGCCTGTTCCTTTTGGAAAAGCAGTGTCGCGTCGCTCAAACCGGCGAAAATCAACGGCCTTTGGGATCCCAAGTTTCAAATCCTGCCCGATGATCGCGTTTCTACCTACGGGTCCTGCTTTGCCCAGCATATCGGCAACGCGCTGATAAAAAGGGGCTATACCTGGTTTCGGAGCGAACCGGCCCCGTTCGGAATGACCAAGGAAAACAAAAAGAAGTTCGGCTATAACCTGTTTTCCAGCCGCACCACCAATATCTATACCCCCTCGCTGCTGAACCAATGGGCCGGATGGGCGATGGATCCGGACCATACCCCTGATGAGGTCTGGCAGAAAAACGGCCGGTTTTTTGACCCGTTCCGGCCAAGGGTTGAACCC
This sequence comes from Paracoccaceae bacterium, assembly GCA_027069385.1. GTDB lineage: Bacteria > Pseudomonadota > Alphaproteobacteria > Rhodobacterales > Rhodobacteraceae > UBA3077. Next base: position 3,943 of record JALXER010000064.1, on the reverse strand, counting down.
GACGGTTTTGCCAGTCTGGCCGAAATGCGAAGCGCCCGCGACACCACGATCCGCGCGTTTCACAAAAGCATTTCCAAGGCCCGATTTTTTGTCTTTACGCTGGGGCTGACCGAACGCTGGGTGAACAGCGCCGAATACTACGAGTATTCTATCTGCCCCGGCACCGCCGCAGGCAGCTTTGATCCGGCGATTCACCGGTTTGACAATATGGACTATGCCTCGGTTAGTGAAAGCCTGAAATCGGCGCTAACCCGTTTGCGCCGGATCAACCCCGAAATCAAAATTATCCTTACGGTTTCTCCGGTTCCGCTGATCGCCACGGCCAGCGATGCCCATGTGCTGGTTGCGACCATGCATTCCAAATCGATCCTTCGGGCCGTGGCGGGGCAATTTGCGCTCGAATATGACGATGTTGACTATTTCCCGTCCTACGAAATCATCAACAGCCCCGTATTCAAGGGGCGGTTTTTTGAATCCGACCAACGCTCTGTAACCTCGAAAGGGGTTGAATTTGTGATGAGCAGCTTTTTTGCCCGCCAGAACGATAAATTCGGCAAGCCGTCGGGCAAAAAATCCCGAAAAAAACCGAATGACCCGTCTGTGCGCGATGATGACGGCACCGTCTGCGACGAAGAAATTCTGGGGGCCTTCGGATAAGATGAAACGCCTGTGCATCATTGGCAACTCTCATACGGTGGCGCTGAAACGTGGTTCTGTCAAAGCCGGAACCGGTAATCCGAGGCTTGAGATCACCTTTTTTTCGGCCAGTCAGGGACAAACCCTTAAACTGGAAGCCGTTAACAATACCTTGCGGCCTTTGCCGGGCAACGCCAAATTGTTGCGGGAAATAGGCAAGTCGTCCAACGGGTTAACGAAAATCGACCCCGAACAATACGACCTGTTTCTGGTCATGGGCCTAAGCAAAGATGTTACCAAAATGGTAGGGGTGATGCGCGATGCCTATTCAGGCGCGGCGCGCGCGCAGGCCATCCGCGATTTTTGGGAACAGGCACCGTTGACCGTTCTGGCACGGCGTCTTGTCTCGATTACCTCCAAACCGGTCTATGTCGGCCACAACCCGCTGGTTGCCTCGAAAAAGCTCAATGACCAGGCCCCCGAAAATTATGTGCGGTTTATTGCCTTGTCCAACGAACTGGTTTTCAACCCCGACCGGATAACCCTGTTGGCACAGCCGCTTGAAACCATCGTGAACGGCAAAAATACCCGGGTTCGTTTCGCCCGCGGCTATGGGCAGAATAACAAAAAGATGGACGGAAAGCACATGGATGACGCGTTTGGCAAGCTCTGGCTTGAATCCATGCTTAAAACCGCCCTAGCCGATCTTTAGCATCCCGATCGCCCGATCCCTGTCCATCAGATACAGCAATGCGCGCATCGCCTGACCGCGGGCGCTGTTCAGGCCAGGGTCGGAATGCAGCAGCAGGCGCGCGTCATCCTGCGCTATTTTCATCAGCGGAGCCTGGCTTTCGACATCGGCAATGCGAAACACCGGCAGGCCCGATTGCTTGACCCCGAGCAAATCCCCCGCCCCGCGCAGACGCAGGTCTTCGTCGGCAATTTTGAACCCGTCATTGGTTTCACGCATGACTTTCAGCCGCGCCATGGCGGTTTCGCCCAGCGGCGGGTCGTACATCAGCAAGCAGGTAGAGGCCACATCGCCGCGCCCGACCCGGCCGCGCAACTGGTGCAGTTGCGACAGGCCGAAACGCTGCGCGCCCTCGATCACCATGATGGTTGCGTTGGGCACATCAACCCCGACCTCGATCACCGTGGTTGCAACCAGCGCGCGGGTTTTACCGCTGCTGAAATCCGCCATGGCCTGCGCCTTTTCCGCGTCGGGCAAGCGCCCGTGCACCAGCCCGACCCGCGATTCCCCCAGCGCAAGGCGCAAAACGCGGTGGCGTTCCTCGGCGGCGGTCAGGTCCAGCGTTTCGGATTCCTCGACCAGCGGGCACACCCAGTAAACCTGCCGCCCCTCGGCAATCGCGTTGGCAAGGCGGGTGATCACCTCCTCCATGCGGCCCGAGGATACCAGAATCGTGTCGATTTCCTTGCGCCCGGGCGGCTTTTCGTCCAGCACCGACAGGTCCATATCGCCAAAATGCGACAGTGCCAGCGAGCGCGGAATCGGCGTGGCGGTCATGACCAGAATATCGACCGCCTGCCCCTTTTCGCCCAGTTGCATCCGTTCGCGTACCCCGAACCGGTGTTGTTCATCGATCACCGCAAGGCGCAAGTCCTTGAAAACCACGTCTTTTTGAAAAAGCGCATGGGTGCCGACCAGAATATCGACCTCTCCGGCGGCCAGCGCAATCAGCTTTTGCTCGCGCGCCTTGCCCTTGTCCTGACCAGTCAGCTTGACCATGCGGATACCCGCCGCCGAGGCCATTTCGGCCAGGCTTTCCATGTGCTGCTGCGCCAGAATGCCGGTGGGTGCCATCAAGGCCGCCTGCCCGCCCGCTTCGACCGCCGCACACATGGACAGCATCGCCACCAGCGTTTTGCCCGCCCCGACATCGCCTTGCAACAGCCGGTTCATGCGGGTGGCGGCGGCCATGTCGGCGGTGATTTCGGCGATGGCGCGGGTCTGGGCGTTGGTGGGGGTATAAGGGAATGATTTCAGCACCCTACGGGCCAAACTTCCATCGCCTTCGGTCTTGATCCCCCGTGCCTTTTTCAGCCTTGCGCGGGCCAGTGCAAGGGTCATCTGGTGGGCCAAAAGCTCGTCATAGGCAAGGCGTTCGCGCGCCGGTGTGCTGGCGGCCAGATCGGCGATCTTTTCGGGCTGGTGCGCCGTGGTCAGGGCCGTATGCCAGCCCGGCCAGTTACGGGATTTCAGCAGGCTTTTGTCGATCCATTCATCCAGTTCCGGCGCATTATCCAGCGCCGAATGCACCCCGCGAAACATCAGTTTTTGCGTGATACCGGCGCAGAGCGGATAGACCGGTTCAAATAGCGGCAGGGCTTCGGCCTCATCAGGGCGCAGGATATGGTCGGGATGCGACATTTGCGCCATGCCGTCGAACAATTCGACCTTGCCCGAGACAATCCGGCGCTGGTTGGCGGGCAGGATTTTGGTGATCCAGTCCTCGTGCGCGCGAAAAAACACCAGTTGGAATTCGGTTTGCGCATCGCGCACCATAACCCGATACGGGCCGCGCCCGCGGCTGGGCTTGTGCAACCCTACCTCGACCTCGACCGTCACCACCTGCGGAAATTCCAGCCCGTTGATGGTCGGGCGCAAGCGCCGGTCAATGCCCGAATGCGGCAGGTTGAACAGCAGGTCCTTGGGGCGCTCGAACCCGCCACGCGTCAGGTTATCGGCGGTTTTCGGGCCGATCCCGTCCAGCGAGGTCAGGCTGGCGAATAGCGGAAACAGGATTTCGGGGCGCGTGTTGCTCATGTGATCAACGCGAACCATTCGGCCTCGGTCATGGTTTTGACCCCCAATGCCTGCGCCTTTTTCAGCTTGGAGCCGGCCCCCGGCCCCGCCACCAGAATATCGGTTTTGCCCGAGACAGACCCCGACACCTTGGCGCCCAGACTTTCGGCACGGGCCTTGGCCTCGGCGCGCGAAACCTGTTCCAGCGTGCCGGTAAACACCACCACCTTGCCCGCGACCGGCGAGCCATCGGTTGCCGGTGCGGCCACATCCTGAATGCGCAGGTGCTGCACCAGCCGGTCAACCAGCGCGCGGGTGGTGCTTTCGTGAAAATAATCCACCACCGAGGCGGCCATCACCGCGCCGACCCCGTCAATCGCGTTCAGGTATTCCCACGCCTCGCCGTCATGGTCGCGCGCGCGTTGCATCGCGTCGATAAAGGCATCCCAGTTGCCATAGGTCCGCGCCAGCAGCATTGCCGAGCTTTCGCCCACATGGCGGATGCCAAGCGCAAAAATCAGCCGGTTGAGCGGGATTTCG
>JALXER010000063.1 GCA_027069385.1 Paracoccaceae bacterium | reverse complement strand
TCTATCTGAACCTGTCACACCTGCCCAAAGAGGCGATTTTCGAACGTCTGCCCGGCATCGCCGAAAGCGCGCGGGTGTTTGCCGGTGTCGATGTGACCAAAGACCCGATTCCGGTGCTGCCGACCGTGCACTATAATATGGGCGGCATCCCGACCAATTACTGGGGCGAGGTGCTGAACCCGACCAAAGACGACCCCGACGCCACCGTCCCCGGCCTGATGGCCGCCGGCGAAGCTGCCAGCGCATCGCTGCACGGGGCAAACCGTCTGGGTACCAACTCGCTGCTGGATCTGGTGGTGCTGGGCCGCGCCACCGCCATTCGTGCCGGTGATACCATCGATCCGGCCGCGCCGGTTCCGCGCGCCCCCGATGCCATGGTTGACGCGATTATGGAACGGTTCGACCGGATTCGCCACGCCCACGGCAAAACCCCGACCGCCGAACTGCGCCTGAAAATGCAGCGCGCCATGCAAAAAGACGCCGCCGTGTTCCGCACCGGCGAAACGTTGCAGGCCGGTTGCACCGAAATCAGCGCCATCTGGGACCAGTTGGCCAATGATATCAAGGTCACTGACCGCTCACTGATCTGGAACAGCGACCTGATGGAAACGCTGGAACTGGAAAACCTGATGGCCAATGCGCTCGCGACGATCTATAGCGCCGAGGCCCGCAAGGAAAGCCGTGGGGCCCAGGCCCGCGAGGATTTCCCCGATCGCGACGACAAGAACTGGCGTATCCATTCGCTGGCGACGCTCGACAAAGACGGCAAAGTCACGCTATCCTACCGTCCGGTCCACGACAAACCGCTGACTTCGCTCGAAGACGGCGGCGTGGACATGAAAAAATTCGCTCCTAAAAAGCGGGTTTACTAGGGAGGAAGCAATGAAACGACTAGGTATTTGGTTGGCAGGCGCGGCGCTTTTGGCGGCGTGTACCCCGACGCTGGAAACCATGACGCGGGCCGAGGCCATCGACATGTGCAAGGCCCGTGCCTCTGACGGCGCACGCACCACCACCGGCAATCTGACGCTGGGGGTGAACTCGCATACCGGCCCGACATTCGGGGCCGGGATCGGCATCAATCTGACGCCCAAACCGTATGATGTTACTTTCGAGAATTGTATGACTGAACTGGCCGCCAATGGCCAAATCGTGGAGGGATAGATTATGGGTATGGGTAAACTGACACTGGCCGTTTTGTTGGCCGCAACCGTTTCGGGATGCACGATCAACGGGGTGACCTGGGATCCGAGCCGCTCGACCCCGGCAATCGCGCCGGAAAACCTGAACCTGACGCCGGACGAGCAACTGATCTGGCGCGACCTGACCGATGCTCAACGCAAACACGCAATCATCTATATCGAAAACGGCGGCACGCTGGTTTCCTCACTCGGGGCTATGTAACCATGGTTGAACTCACCCTTCCGAAAAACTCTCGCATGAAAGCCGGGAAAGTCTGGCCCAAGCCCGACGGCAACAACGTGCGCGCGGTTAAGATTTACCGCTATGATCCGGACGGGGGGGAAAACCCGCGTATCGACACCTATTATGTCGATATGGACAATTGTGGCCCGATGGTGCTGGACGCGCTGATCAAGATCAAGAACGAGATCGACCCCACCCTGACCTTCCGGCGCTCCTGCCGCGAGGGGATTTGCGGGTCATGCGCGATGAATATCGACGGGATCAACACGCTGGCTTGCCTGCTGGGCATGGATGAGGTCAAGGGCGATGTGAAAATCTATCCGCTGCCCCATATGCCGGTGGTCAAGGATCTGGTGCCCGACCTGACGCATTTTTATGCGCAACATGCCAGCATCATGCCATGGCTGGAAACCAAGACCAACCGGCCCGCCAAGGAATGGCGGCAAAGCATCGAGGATCGCAAGAAACTCGACGGTCTTTATGAATGCGTGATGTGCGCGTCCTGTTCGACCAGTTGCCCCAGCTATTGGTGGAACGGTGACCGGTATCTGGGGCCGGCGGCGCTGCTGCATGCCTATCGCTGGATCATCGATTCACGCGACGAGGCCATGGGCGAACGGCTCGATGAACTCGAAGATCCGTTCAAGCTGTACCGCTGCCACACCATTATGAACTGCACGCGCACCTGTCCCAAAGGGCTGAACCCGGCCAAGGCCATTGCCGAAGTGAAAAAGCTGCTGGTCGAGCGTAAAATATGATGCCAAAGGTTGGCGCGCCGTTGCCGCCCAACCCGTTTGCAGAATTCGAGGCCGGGTTGGTGGCCGCCAGCGCCGCGCTGTTCCGGGTGCAGGGCATCCGGCGCTGCGGGCAGCATGCGGTGATCAACTGGATCCTGCGCAATAGCGGCGCGCCCGATACCGTGTTCCTCAACAGTTGCACCCTGCGCCGCTCGCCGGTGAAAACCTGTGGCCAGTCCGAGGTG
>JALXER010000062.1 GCA_027069385.1 Paracoccaceae bacterium | reverse complement strand
GGCAAGCCCCGTTCGGCATTCAGTTTGCTTCGCCAGCCGGATGTCGATTTCTCTACGTTGTACGCGCTTTTCCCCGAGATCAATAAAATAGAACCAGAGATATCGCAACAGATTGAAAAAGATGCACTATATGCCTATTACATCGATCGGCAAAAGAACGATGTTCGAGCGATTAAGCGGGATGAGGCCAAAAAGATTCCAGCTGGTATCAATTACCGGCAGATTGTCGGTATTTCGATTGAATTGTGCGAAAAGCTCGAGCTTTCAAAACCCGAATCTTTGGCCCAAGCCAGCCGGATCGATGGGATGACGCCGGCGGCGCTAACACTTATTCTTGCGGCGATTCGAAAGCTCGATTTGGGAAAGCAACAAAATGCCGGTTAACATCGATACACCGGACAAGTTTCAGCGGGTCTTTTCTGTTTCACGTGAAACAATGGCCCGTTTGGTCATCTATAACCGCTTGTTATTAAAGTGGAACCAAAAGATCAATCTTGTTTCTCGACAAACCATTGCCCAGACTTGGCATCGCCATTTTAGCGATTCGGCCCAGTTGCTGAAATACGCGCCTAAGGCACCGAAAAAGTGGGTGGATATCGGGTCCGGGGCTGGCTTTCCGGGTATGGTGGCCGCAATTATGCTCGCTGAATCGTCACCCGATACTCGTGTTTATCTGGTCGATAGCGATGCGCGAAAAATGGCGTTTCTGGCGGCAGTGGCCCGAGAAACCGGCATCAAACTTGAGCTGCAATGCACAAGAATCGATGAGGTTCCCAACCTCGAAGCCGAAGTTATCTCGGCCCGCGCGTTAGCGCCTCTGGACAGATTGTTGCCAATGTCGGCGAATCTTTGCGGCCAGAACGCTACTTTATTGTTTCTGAAGGGCAGGGGGTACGAATCCGAATTGACCTCTGCCAAAGCAATCTGCCATACAGAACCGGAGATTTTTACAAGCGTGACCGATGAAAACGCGGTTGTTCTTCGTTTCAAGGGATGCAAAATTGTTAGCTAAAGCACACCATCAACATCAAAGCCATATCATGGCGATTTCCAATCAGAAAGGCGGAGTGGGTAAAACCACCACGGCAATCAATCTGGGCACCGCGTTGGCTGCGGTCGGGCGTAAGGTGTTGATAATAGACCTTGATTCGCAAGGGAATGCCTCAACCGGACTTGGAATAAATCAGGAAAACCGGACCCTTACCACCTATGATCTGCTGCTTGGAGACGTGAATCTGGAGGAGGTGAGCCAGGAAACCCAGGTGCCAAACCTGTTTGTCGCGCCCTCGACGGTTGACCTAAGCTCTGCCGATGTGGATCTGGTCGAGGACAAGAACAGGGTTATGCGGCTTTCACAGGCGCTCAATACGCAGGCAGCCAAAGAATGCGCGTTTGACTATATCCTGATCGACTGCCCGCCTTCCCTTAACCTGCTGACCATCAACGCCATGGTTGCCGCCCGTTCGGTGCTGGTGCCGCTTCAATGCGAGTTTTTCGCCCTAGAGGGTCTGTCGCAGCTTATGATGACCGTGCGCGAGGTGCGCCAGTCGCTCAATCCGGGGCTGGAACTTCACGGCGTGGTGTTGACCATGTTCGACAAGCGCAACAACCTGTCGCGCCAGGTAGAGGAGGACGTGCGCCAGAATCTCGGCGATCTGGTTTACGAAACAAATATTCCGCGCAATATCCGTCTGTCCGAGGCCCCGTCGCATTCGATTCCGGCTTTGATCTATGATCACAAAAGCGCCGGTGCGATTGCCTATCAAAAACTCGCGGCCGAAATGTTGCGCCGGGTCGGTGACCCGATTGCCATTACCATGAAAGCACTGAAATGACCAAAAAACCCGTCAGACGCAACCTTGGCCGCGGCCTTTCGGCGCTGCTTAAAGATGTCGATATTGCCAGCACCCCCGCAGTACAAAAGGACGCGGATCAAAGCGTTCCGATTGAACTGCTAAGCGCCAACCCTGACCAGCCCCGCAAGGATTTTGACCAGCAAGAGCTACAGGAACTCGCGGCGTCGATCAAAGAAAAAGGTATCATCCAGCCCCTTCTTGTCCGCCGAGACCCTGAAAATAACGATAAATATCAAATAGTTGCGGGCGAACGCCGTTGGAGAGCCGCCCAGATCGCCCAAGTGCACGATATCCCGGTTTTTATCCGCGAGCTCGACGACACAGAGGTTCTGGAACTCGGCATTATCGAAAACATCCAGCGCGCCGATCTGAATGCGGTCGAGGAGGCGATGGGCTATCGCCTGCTGATGGACCGTTTCGGCCACACGCAGGAAAAGCTGGCAACCGCGTTGGGCAAATCCCGCAGCCATATCGCCAACCTTTTGCGCCTGCTGACCCTGCCCAACGAAGTCATTACCTATCTGCGCGAAGGCAAGCTGACCGCCGGTCACGCC
>JALXER010000061.1 GCA_027069385.1 Paracoccaceae bacterium | reverse complement strand
ACTCCGGCCTTATTGCCCGGTTTTGACCGCTGTCCACAACCGTGTGATCAGCCGGTCGGTGCGCGCGTCATTGACCTTGGCGGCCCACAGGTTGGCCTTGGCTTCCTCGGACGGGAAGATACCGGGGTCGCTGGTGATTTCCTCGTCAACCAGCGGCATCGAGGCGGCATTGCCGTTGGCGTACCAGACATAGTTGGTGATATCCGCGGTGATCTGCGCATCCATGACAAAGTTGATAAACGCATGTGCCGCATCCGGATTGGGTGCATCGGCCGGTATCGCCATCATGTCAAACCACTGCAAGGCCCCCTCTTTGGGGATGATATAGGCGATCTCTACCCCGTTTTCAGCCTCGTCGGCGCGGGCCTGCGCCTGAAACACATCCCCCGACCAGCCCACGGCCACGCAGGTATCGCCATTGGCAAGGTCCGAAATATACTGCGAAGAATGGAAATAGCGGATATAGGGCCGCACGGATTCCAGCAATTCCGCGCCTGCTTTCAGGTCATCGGGATCGGTGGAAACCGGATCGAGGCCAAGATAGTTCATCGCTGCGGGGATCATCTCGGACGGAGCATCGAGCATCGACACGCCGCAATCGGCCAGCTTAGAGACCACTTCGGGGTCGAAAACCAGCGACCAGCTATCGACCTCGTAATCCTCGCCCAGCCGTTCGGCCACGGCGCCGACATTATAGCCAATGCCGGTGGTGCCCCACATATAGATCACCGCGTGTTCGTTATCCGGGTCATACCGCGCCGCGTTGGCCATCAGCGCCGGGTCCATATTGGCCAGATTGGGCAGCTTGGATTTGTCGAGCGGCATATACACCCCCGCCGCAATCTGGCGCTGCATAAAGTCAGAAGTCGGCACCACCACGTCATACCCCGAATGCCCGGCCAGCATCTTGGCTTCCAGCACTTCGTTGCTGTCATAGACGTCATAGGTGACCTCTATGCCGGTGGCATCGGTGAATTTCTCCAACGTGTCCTCGGCGATATAGTCCGACCAGTTATAGACGTGCAGCACGTTGTCCTGCGCGTAGGCGGCGTTGGCGGCGATCAGTGTCGCAACGGCCAGCGATATGCGATATTTCATGGTTTGCTCCCTAAGTTATTACCCGCACATTTGGCAACAGATTGCCGATTGAAAGCAAGAAAAAACGACTCGCCTAGACCGATTCCAGATAGGCGGCTACCTCGAAATCGTCCATGCGGTCGGAAAAACGGGCATATTCCTGCCGTTTGAGCAGGGTAAACATTTGCACGAAAGGCGCGGGAAAATGCGCCGCAACCGTAGAATCACCGGAAAACGCGTCGATCGCCGCGCCCCAACTGGCGGGCAGTTGTTCCAGACCGGCGCGATACGCGTCACCGCTAACCGGTGCGGGCACGCTTGGCGCATGGTCCAGCCCGTGCAGCGCGCCGGCCAGAATGGCGGCCAGCACCAGATAGGGGTTGCTGTCGGCTCCGGCGACACGGTGTTCAAGGCGCCGCGCGGCGGGGGCACCGCCGGGGATGCGAATAGCGGTGGTGCGGTTTTCATAGCCCCAGCCAACCCCGGTCGGCGCGTGCGCCCCCGGTTTCAGGCGACGATAGGAATTGAGGTGCGGGGCAAATATCAGCGTCGAGGCAGGCATCATTTCCAACAGCCCCGCCACCGCGTGGCGCAATGGCTCGGCCCCCACCGCGGAACCATCGTCAAACACGTTGCGACCCTGTGCATCCAGCAGGCTGAAATGCACATGCATGCCGCTGCCGGCCCGATCCGGATAGGGCTTGGCCATAAAACTTGCCGCCATGGCGTGCTTGCGCGCCACCCCCTTGACGATGCGCTTGAAAAACTGCGCATTGTCGGCGGCGCGCAGCGGGTCGTTTACATGCAGCAGGTTGATTTCGAATTGCCCTGCCCCGCCCTCGGAGATCGCCGCATCGGCGGGAATGTCGAAGGCAGCGCAGGCGGCGTAGAGCTCGGCAAAGAACCCGTCGAACTGGTCCACGCTGGCAAGGGTCAGGATCTGGTCCCCCGACAGCGGCCGCCCCTGCACCAGCGGCGAGGCCGGTTGCGCCCCGCTGGCATCGAGCAGGTAGAACTCCATCTCCAGCGCCATGACCGGCGTCAGGCCGCGCGAGGCAAACTGCGCCACCAGCCCCGCCAGCAGCTGCCGCGGGTCAACGCCGGACGGGGCACCGGTTTCGTCAAACATCCACACCGGCACCAGTTGCGACGGCGCGCTCAGCCAGCTTTCGTCAAAAGGGCCGCGTCCGGTGGGGCGGCAAATGCCGTCGGCATCGCCGCTTTGAAATACCAGCGGACTGTCAAGGATATCATCGCCCCAGATATCGATGGTCGGGGTGGAAAACGGCATCCGCATGCTGCCGCCCTGCACCTTGCCCAGCTGCGCACGCGGCATCAGCT
>JALXER010000060.1 GCA_027069385.1 Paracoccaceae bacterium | reverse complement strand
CCTGCGGCGCGAAATCCAAGTGCAGGTGCGCGCGCTGATCAAGGCCGAGGATATCGACGGGTTGGAGCAGCTTGCAGACGAGGTGGCAAAGCTTTCCCCGCCGTTGATCGAATATTATCTGTTCCGGTCGCGCTATTACTTCAAGCAAAAACAGTGGGAACTGGCGCAAGCGGCCGCGCAGGAAATCACCCGCACCACGCCCGACCATATTATTTCATGGTTAACCATCATGCGCTGTGCGTTCTTGTTGCAGGATTATGCAACCGTTGATCTGGCCGCGCGCAACTTTATCGACCTTGCCGGTCCGGAGCGGGAAAAACAGGTGGACGAGGCGCATAAACGGCTTGCGTTGCTACCCAAGCTGTGTCTGCAAGCCGCAAGGCAGGACCCCGATCCGTTCAACGCGTGGCGTCTGGCTGAAATCAGCGCCCAGGACCAATCGCTTGCCGAGAAATCCGCGCAGGTTTTCCGGATAAATGAACGCAAGATCATCGCCAGAGCGCAAGAACTGGCGGATTCGGGCTCTGACATTTTCGCCAATTATTGCGCCCGCGCTTTTGTCGTACTTCCCGATAACGCGCAATTGTTGCGCATTGCGGGTCAATACTATCTCGCCCGGGACCAATACGAACAGGCGTTGCCATACTGGAACAAACTGGCCGCATTGCGCCCCGATGATCCTGTTGCAATCGCAAAGGCAAAGCAGTGCCGTGAAACCCTGCCGCTTGCCCAAGCCAGTTAACCCGAGGATAAAATGGCGGATAATTTACTCGCGGCATATTTCAAGCCGAAATCGAAGAATGCCCAACGGCCCGATGCCTTGTGTCTGGAAGATTGCGCGCGGATGATCAAAACGGTGGATTCGGCGCAGAAAGCGACGGCCCATTTCGAACGGGTCAAAACCTATCTGGAGCAATACCCCGGGGACGAGGATATCCTGATCGCCGCCGCCGACATACTGGAACGCACGCGGATCAAAACCGGTATGCTGGAGACCTGGGCGGCCTTGCAACGCCGGTTTCCCCAGAACGGCCACGCGCTGCGCATGAACCTGCGCTGGTTGCGGCGTGGCAAGTTTATGGAGGAAGGGTTCACCCTGATCAACACCGCCTTGCCCGATCGCGCCCGCGATGTTGCGCAAGGGGTGGTGGCGCTGCTGGCTTACTCGGAAATGCAGGCCTTTGGCGAGATGGACGAGATGATGGCCGAGCTGCTGCCATTGCACCCCGATGACAGCAAGTTGCGCATTCTTTACGCCAAAAACCTGATGCGGCAAAACCGGTTTGTCGATGCACATAACGTGGTAAAAACCATCAGGCATCCCGAACGGCTGAGCAAGACGCCCAAGAAAATCATTGCCGAGATCGAAGAACAGGCCGCCTTTCAACAGGCGCATGGGGGCGGTGACGTGGTCGGGTTGCTCGGGCGATTGATTGCCCGCTTTCAAAACCGCGTGCCACGGCCGCGCGCGAAAAATGCGCTTGGCGGAGTGGTGTTTTACACCGGACAGTTGGGGGCGGGTGGCGCCGAGCGGCAATTGACCCGCATCGCAGCGCAGCTTGAACGGATACGGGTTGCCGAGGGGCAATTGAACGGGGTGGCCCTGCGCGCGCCGATCCGCGTGGCCATTCGCCATACCAATGCTGAATCCGGTGCTGATTTCTTTTTGCCGGTGCTGCAAAAGGCCGGTGTCGATACCTTTACCACCATCAACGCCCGCAAGGCAGAGATCGAGGATCTGGGCCTGAACGATCCGGAATTCGAAAAGCTGCTTACCTTTTTGCCTGCCGATGTGCTGGATAACACCCTGCGGCTGGTGCCGTATTTTCGCGCCAATAACATAGAGGTGGCCTATCTGTGGCAGGATGGCGGCATTCTGACCTCGGCGCTGGCAGCGCTGATTGCCGAAGTGCCGCTGATCATTACCTCGTTTCGCGGCCTGCCGCCCAACCTGCGCCCCGACCTTTATCGCCCGCAACTGGAAGGGCTGTATCGCAATCTGGCCAGCGTGCCGGGGGTGGTTTACAGCTCTAACAGCATGGCCGCGGCCAAGGCCTATAGCGCATGGGTGGATGTGCCGATTGACCGCTTCAAGGTGCTGTATAACGCGCTGATACCGGCCAGTACGGCGGGCGATGATTCCGACCTTGCCCATTGGCAGCGCATCCAGAACGTTTCGGCCGATTGCACCAAAACCGTGCTGGGGGTGTTCCGGTTTGATCCGAACAAGCGCCCGGTTTTGTGGGTGCAGACCGCCGCGAAATATCTGGAAACCCACCCCGATACCCGCTTTATCGTGGCGGGCTGGGGCAACGAGTTTGAAAAATGTCAGGACATGATAGAGGAATGGGGCCTGCAAGACCGCATCTTCCTGCTCGGGCGCTCGTCGCATGTGGGGTTCTGGCTGGAAAAAGCCGACGTGCTGTTGCATCTGGCCCGCTACGAGGGCCTGCCAAATGTGGTTATCGAAGCGCAGATTGCCCGCGTTCCGGTGGTGGTTACCCCGGCTGGCGGCACTGATGAAGCAATGATCCACAACGAAACCGGCTATTGTCTGGATTCCAACGATGCGCCCGATATGGCGCAGACTCTGGGCTATCTTGACAAGATGCTGGGCGACCCCGACAAGGCGCGCCAAATGGGCGAGGCGGCTCACGCTTTTGCCAAGGCGCGCTTTTCGCCCGAAACCGCCCTGAATGATACCCTTCGTTTGTTTATGAACGAACCCGACTAGATAGGAAAGAATATGCGCACAGTAATGGTTACCGGCACCGCCGGATTTATCGGTTTTCACTTGGCCAAGCATCTGCTGGCCGAGGGGTTTCGCGTGGTGGGCTATGACGGCATGACCGATTATTACGACGTCCGGATCAAGGAACGCCGCCACCAGATGCTGAACCAGAACCCCAACTTCAAGGCCAAGGTCGGCATGTTGGAGGATTTCGACACCCTGCACAGTTTTGTCGAGGCGGAAAAGCCCGATGTGATCGTGCACCTGGCCGCTCAGGCGGGGGTGCGTTACAGCCTTGAAAACCCGCGCGCCTATATTCAGGCAAATATTGTGGGCACCTTCAACGTGCAGGAATGCGCGCGCGAATTCGGGGTTGATCACCTGCTGATGGCCTCTACCAGTTCGGTTTACGGGGCCAACGAGGTAATGCCCTTTACCGAAAACGAGCGCACCGACCACCCGCTAACCCTTTATGCCGCCACCAAAAAAGCCAACGAGCATATGGGCCATTCCTATGCCCACCTGTGGAAAATCCCCACCACCATGTTCCGGTTCTTTACCGTTTACGGCCCGTGGGGGCGCCCCGATCTGGCGCTGTTCAAATTCGTCAAGGCAACGCTGGAAGGAGAGGAGATCGACGTTTACAACCACGGCAAGATGGAGCGGGATTTCACCTATATCGACGATCTGGTGCACGCCATTCGCCTGCTGATCGACACCCCCCCGGTCGAGCCGGCCACCCGCGCGGATATCCCCGACTATGACAGCCTAAGCCCCGTCGCGCCCTATCGAGTGGTTAATGTAGGTAATTCAACCAAGGTGCAACTGCTGGATTTCATTGATGAAATCGAAAACCAGCTGGGTGTGAAAACCAAACGCAACTATATGGGTATGCAAAAGGGCGATGTGCCCGCGACCTGGGCCAATGCGGACCTGTTGCACGAATTGACCGGCTATGTGCCCAAAACCAGCGTGGCCGAGGGCGTAAAAATATTTGTCGACTGGTATCGCGACTACTATAATATCCCGTCAACCCGAACCGGGAATGATGATGGATAGGTCACTGGACCAAAACCCGATATTGAACAACTCCTCCAGTTTCTTCGAGAGGGTTACCATTCTGATGCACCGCGAGATGCGCACCCGTTTTGTCGGGGGCGCGCTCGGCTATGCGTGGGCCTATCTGACGCCGGTGGCGTGGATCGCCTTTGTGGTGGGGGCGTTTTATGTGCTGGGGCGGGTGCCGCCGCTGTTGATGTCGCCGCAAATCTTTGTCGCGTCGGGCATTTTGCCCTATATCCTGTTTCGCCAGACCATATCAGCCAGCATGCGCGCGCTGCCTTCCAGCCGCTATATGGTCTATTTCCGGCCGGTTTCGGTGGCCGAAATCCTGCTGGCTGCGTCGCTGATGGAGCTGCTGAACATGACCATCGTATCGGTTGCGGTGGTTGGCACGATTGTGGTGTTTTTCGATGCACCGATGCCTGCGGATCCGCTTAAGGCGCTGTTCGGGCTGATACTGGCCTGGTGGCTGGGTGTCGGGTTCGGGCGGTTTTCAGCGATTATGGGCCGGCTAAGCGACACCTATACCCGCTCGGTGCCGATTATTCTCAGGCCGCTTTTCTGGCTGTCGGGCGTGTTTTTTACCGCGACCGAGCTTCCGGCCAGTTCCCTTGATGTCTTGTGGTACAGCCCGCTGTTCCACGCCATCGAAATTGTCCGCGAGGGCTTTTTTCTGGGTTATCACTCGCCGCTTTCAAATCCGGTGGTGCCCTTTGCCACGGGGTTGTTTTTCTATGCGGTCTCGACCGTGCTTGAAACCTATTGGCAGGCGCGCGACAAAAGGCGGGGGTTGCTATGATCCGGCTGGTCGATGTGGTGCGTTACCACGATACCCCGACGGGGCTGGATGTGCTGCTAAGCGGAATCACCGCGCAATTCAGCCGTTCGGACCGCGTCGGCATCGTTGCCGGCCCGAGCAGCGGAAAATCGACGCTGGCACGGATTCTGGCCAAGATAGAGCGCCCCGACCGTGGCGTGGTGCAGCATTTCGGCCGTGTATCGTGGCCGATCGGGTTTTCGGGGGGCTTTCACGCGGCGCTTTCGGGGGCCGACAACATTGCCATCACCGCGCGCCTGATGGGCCAAAGCCCGGCGCGGGTGATCGCGTTTTGTAAGGACTTTACCGGTCTGGATGATGAAATCGACCGTATCGGCATGGTGTTGCCGCCCGCGGTGCGCGCCAAGCTCGGGTTTGCCCTATCCATGGCGATTCCGTTTGATATGTATGTCTCGGATGAAAACCTCGGGGTCGGGGATGCCGAATTTCGCGACCGCTGCACCAAGGCGCTCGACAAGCGGTTGCAAAATGCCGGTCTGGTGTTTTTGTCGCGCAGCGCCACCTATGTGGACCGGGTTTGCAACAAGTTTCTGGCGCTGACCGACGGGCAACTGGTTGAATGCCACTCGGGCAAGCAGGCCGAAGAGGTGGTCAAGGCCGCTTTGGCTACCAAACAAAAAGGACGCGCACATGTCTGACAAGTTTTCCGAGTTCGAGCGTCAGGAGGCCGAACGCATTGCCAGGTTCCGCGCCGAGCGGGCCAAGGCAATCGAGGCAGAGAAGGCCGAGAAGCAAAAGCTGGCCGAGGCCGAGCGGAACTCGGCAGCCGCGATTGCCGAGCGCGAAAGAAAGGCGGAAGAACAGCGAAAAGAGGCGGAGGCGCAGCGGGCCGAGGCCGAGCGCGAAGCCGCCGCCAAGGCGTTGATCCCCGATGACACGCAGGTTGAAAAGATCCGCAAACAGATATTGCGTCAGCGGCGCAATCGCAAGCTGTTGAATTTCATGCAATTTCTGGTGTTTGTTTTGGTCCCGACCGCGCTGGTCGGCTATTACAACAGCGAAATTGCAGTGCCGCTATACGAGGCGCGTTCGGTGGTGACCGTCACCAAACCCGGTGGCCAAAGCGAGGCAAGCCTGCCCGGGATGCTTGGCTCTGTGCTGCCTCAGGCCAATATGAACGAAGCCTTTATGGCGCAGGAATACATTGGCTCGCACGAAATGATGACCGCGCTTGAGGATGATATCGGCCTGCTCAGCTATTACGGGTCGGAAAAGATGGACCAGATGCAGCGGTTGCGCGATATCGTGTCGTTGCAAATCGGTGCCGAGAGCTTTTATCGCCGCTATGTCAAAACCTCGATCAATATCCAGACCGGGCTGTTAACCCTTTACGTTGCCGCGCGTACCCCCGACGATGCCAAACGCTTTTCGCTGGCCATCCTGAACCGGGCCGAGTCGCATATCCGCGCCCTGTCCGAAGCGTTGTTTCACGAACAGATTGCCGAGGCGCAGGTTAGTGTAGAGCGCGCGCGGGACGCCATGGAACAGGCGCGCCGCGACCTGACCGCGTTGCAAATCAGCTCGGGCCTGACCAACCCGCGCGAAAGCGTTACGGCGATTTACGCGGCGATTTCGGCGCTTGAGGGGGAGTTGCTGCAACTGCAATCCAAGATCGACGAAACCGAACTGTCGGGTTATGCGGATTCACCGCAAATGGCGCAATTGCAGGATACCAAGACAGCGCTGGAACGCCGCATCCAGCAACAAAAGGACAAGCTGACCGACACATCGAACGGGCCGTCGCTGAACGCGGTGCTGGCCGATTACGAATTCCTGCTGGTGCAAATCCAGATTGCCGAACAGACATGGGCCGCGGCGCTGACCGGTCTGGAACATGCGCAAAGCGCCGCCGCGCTGGGGGTCAGCCATTTTCAGATCGTGGTGCCGCCCAGCGCATCCGATATCGCCACCTATCCCAACCGGATCAAATCGACCCTGCTGGCCTTTCTGGTGTTCTTTGGTCTGTTCAGCGCCGTCAAGGTTTTCCGGCCTAAAATCCATTAGGGTCAGGACCCATTACTCCGACGCCACCGGCGTCAAATCCGCAAAAGCTCGGTGGTTTGGGCTGCGCCGGACAGGGTACCCCCCTTTCCAAGCGGCCCAAACCGCTGAGATGAAGCGGATTTGGCGTCCTTCGGATTTGGCAGATTTTCCGCCTGACGGCTTCGCAACCCCTTGAAATAGCCCCACTATTCCTGCGGGCTTGCTCATGGTCAGGCGAAAAATTTGCCAAACCGGTGGTGTCGGAGTAATGGGTCCTGACCCTAGGCCAAGGGCAGCGTGACGCGGAACAGCGCGCCGGTTTTGGAGGGTTCAAGCGTCAGGTCGCCATGCAGGTTGCGCATGATTTCGCGACTGATCGGCAGGCCCAGACCGGCGCTGCCAGCCAGCGAGGCTTCGGAAAGGCGGGTGAATTTCTCGAACACTTTTTCGCGGTCCGGCGCCGCAATTCCCGGCCCGTTATCGGCCACCCCGATAAAGGCCTTGCGCCCGACCTTGCGCGCGGTAATGGTGACCATCGGCTGTTCTGCGGTCCCGTATTTCACCGCGTTGGAAATCAGGTTGATGAACACTTGCGACAGCCGGTCGAAATTGGCCTGAACCCGGATCGGCGCATCGGGCATGTTCAGCTTTATTTCCACGCCCGCCGCGCTATGGATCGAGCCGGTACTGCTTAGGGATTTTTCCAGCACCTTGCGCAGATCAACCGGTTCCAGTTGCCAGTTGCCGCGACCGGATTCAAGGTGGCTCAGATCCAGAATTTCGTCGAGCAGCCGGGTCAGGCGCTGGCTTTCCTCCTGGATAATCCCCAAAAACCGCTGCGCCTTGTCGCTCTGGACATTGTCGGTATCGCGCAGGATTTCGGAAAACGAGCGGATAGAGGTCATCGGCGTGCGCAATTCGTGGCTGATCTGCGATAGAAACGCGTCTTTCTGGGCGCTTAGCTCGGTCAGTTGCACATTGGCCTGACGCAGCTTGCGGGCGGTTTCTTCCAACTCTCGCGACTGGTTTTCAAGCTGTTGCGAATATTCCAGCACCTGCGCGGTTTCGTCGGCGATCTTCATCAGTTCGTCAACCGAGACCGTGCCGCCACCGGCAATCTGGCTGACCATGGCATGCGCCGAGGCCGCCCCGATTGAACCGGTCAACTCGCGTTCCAGCGTCTGGATAAAGTCGTCGGTCGGGTCGGGCAGGCCGCGTTCCTTGCCCTGCGCGCGGGCCATCTGGCTGAACAGGCGGTGGGCGGGGTCGGTGCCCAGAATACGCTGCGCCAGCGAATACAGGTCTTCGGCGGTGGCGCTGCGCGAAATCAGATAGCTGCCCGAGCCTTTGGCAAGCCGGAATACATCGACGAACTGGGTGCTCTGGATACGTTCCAGCGGGCGCGGCGTGGTGAACAGGGAAACGCTGACAAACAGGGCAATGTTGACGGTCATCGACCAGAATACCGAATGCACCAGCGGGTCATAGCCGCTTAGGCCGAACAATTCGTGCGGGCGCAGCCATGCCAGCCCGGCGGGGCCATGGTCGATCAGCGATTGCGACAGAATGAACGCCCCTTCAAAGCTGGGCAGGAACAGGGTATAGGCC
>JALXER010000059.1 GCA_027069385.1 Paracoccaceae bacterium | reverse complement strand
GTTCCAATTGAGCACCAGGTGCCTCTGCAGCGATCCGGGTTTTTCCAAAAAAAATCCGCATGCGTTCAAATTGCTTGTCGGTGAAGGTCAGGATGCGCACCTCGCCGTCGGGTGGAACATTACGTTCCACGCGTTGCACATGCACTGCAGCGTTTTCTTCACTGGGGCAGTGCCGCACATAAACGGAAAACTGCATCATCGTGAAGCCGTCCTCCACAAGTGCCTTGCGGAATTGCGCATACTGTTTGCGAGCCTTCTTCGTGTCCACAGGAAGGTCGAACATGGCCATCACCCACATACAACGGTATCCGCTGATTTGCATGGTGTGGGAATCTCCAGACGGTTTGCAGTTCCGCAATAGCAATTTGCCAGCGAGGCGGTGAACGTGTGCAGAGCCACCATCAAAGGCCCTTGACGCCCCTTCGTCTCCACTGGTGTGGCGAGCAGTTCCAGCAAAGCTGCTTTTGTTGGTTGATCCAGCTTGGTCTGTCCGTTCCAAAATAAGTCACGAACGCGCGCATCAACCATTGGTCTGAGTGGTTCCAGCAGATCATCGGCCAGACAGAAAGCATTCGCGCGATGAGAGTGTTTCAGGCCGAGCGAGGGAAGCAGACCGGAACTGACCAGCGAGCGGGCCACGGCGGCGCGCAGAATGGCATAGCCGTAGTTGAGCAAGGCATTGGGAGCAACCCCGTCCCGGGCACGGCGAAATTGCGTATCGGTCACTTCATTATCACTATGAAGCAGCCAATGCGCCCAATAGACCCGTGCAGCCTGAGCCTCTCGGTTGGTGAGGTCACCAGATCGGACATCCGCAGCATAGGCAAGCAACTTTTTCTGAGGAGCCGAATCGGGAGGAAGATTCGCGGCCTGAGCGCGAATCTTGGCTTGAACAAGTTGCTTCCAGAGTCGCTTGCGAACAGGTTTTTTGACGGCAATCTGGTCATTGATCCGCCAGACGACCTGCGAATGGTCGCTGAGGGGCAACAGAATCCCGGCTGGAAGATGGTCGTGTCCGCAGACCACCAGAACGGCATCAGACTCGGCCAACGCGGCAAGGACTGAGTGTGTGTATGTCGTCTGGGGATGATCAACAACAACGAAACCAAGGTCTTCGCAGGGAAATTGAGCGGCAACGTCCCCGTCGCGTTTGAGGACGAGTTGCTTGTGCTTCAGCGACAAATGCGCCGGCTCGCGGGATATTTCAACAGTGCGCTTGATCATGGGCGGCCCTTTTCAGAAAGAATCCGGGCCGCCTCCGTGCAGTCGTCCGCGTGGTAATCCACCACGGATACCAAAAGTATTTGCAGAGATTAATTTACCATTCAGTCAAATGGATTGCACGTAAAAATCAATCGTTTGCCCGATGAATGCGTCCAAGAGGATCGACGGTCACTTTGCGTGCATCTAAGGTATTTGCATTGGCCACATGCTTGTTATATTCCGAGCTTCGCCGTGCATCCGTATGCTCTGCGAAATAGATTTGCCCTTGCGTTGAGGCGGCAGTCTTGAAAACAAGAAGTTTTTCCTCTCCTTTCCAATTCGCCAATACCATTTCGCCTCGGGAAAGCGACATGACAAATGTTGCATCGTGGGGAATCGCCGGATGATCTGGCGGCGGTTCGCGTTGAATGATGGGTTGGCCGTTTTTGACTCGACGGATGGCTTCGAGTTGTGTCACAAACACAGCATCGCGTTTTGTCCGCCCTCTTTCGTCCTGCCATTCGAAGACACTCAGATGATGCGTGGCGCCCGGTTTGATGTAGGCTTCATTGGAGCGCCCCTGACGAATCGGCCGGATGGTTTGCTCTTTCCGCAACACACGCACCTTTCTAATGGGAATCCCCTTTGCTTCAGGATCTCGCTTGAGGCGTTTCCTGTTGGGAGGAAGCAGAACAGGGTTATTTGCGTCGCACAATGCCTGCTTCCACTTTTTAGCATCAGCCTTTTTTCCGCGGCCGATATCTATGCCAAACTCTGTAAGCCGTTTTTCGATGGCCTGCCGAACGCCAGCGTCACGAATCAGCGGCACTTCATTGGGAGACAGGCTTTCTAAGGTTTTCCGCACAACAAAGACGCCCGGTTCGGGTGTGGGGCCGTAACAGGTTTCTTCGTGCAACGCACCGGCGACCTTGCGTTCGGAGCGGTGGGAGACGTTGATACGATTCACTATCTGAATCACATCTGAACGAAAACCTTCCCAAGGTGCAGGGATGTCGGCACCTGAATACTGTCGGCGATGGACGGTTTCTCCCGACTCATAGTCAGTCCATTCGATTTCCTGCGTAGCTCTGGAGAGTTGCTGTAATCGAGAACGATTGGTCAAGGCAATGACCAGTGCATCGACAGCATGATGACGGTGGTCCTCGCGGTTCTTTCTGTCTTCTTCATCGTGTCGCAAAACAGAATTCAGTCCCCATTGGCG
>JALXER010000058.1 GCA_027069385.1 Paracoccaceae bacterium | reverse complement strand
CACCCGTCGCGGCTGCGCAGCGCCTCGGCGCGGCTTTGCTCCAGCGTAAAGATGTCGGCGGGTTCACGAACCCAGCCCTCGGCCACAAAGCTTTCAACCTGTTTGGCGCCCAGCCCGTCAATGTCGAACGCTTGGCGAGACACAAAATGCTTCAGTTTTTCAAGGCGCTGCGCGTCGCAGTTAAAGCCCCCCGTGCAGCGCGCCACCGCCTCGCCTGGTTCGCGAATGGCGTCCGAGCCGCAGACCGGGCAGGTGGTCGGAAAGACAAAGGGCGGCTGATCGGCGTGTTTGATCACCTCGCGCACCTTGGGGATAACATCGCCGGCGCGATAGATTTCGACCGTGTCGCCAACGCGGATATCGCCGCCCTGCCGGATCGGATCACCGTTTGAATCAACCCCGCTGATATAGTCCTCGTTATGCAATGTGGCGCGCGAAACCACCACGCCGCCCACGGTAACCGGGGCCAGATGCGCGACCGGCGACAGGGCACCGGTGCGGCCCACCTGAATTTCGATTGATTCAACCACGGTTTGCGCGGTTTCAGCCGGAAATTTATGCGCGATGGCCCAGCGGGGCGTGCTGGCCCGAAAGCCGAGCCGCGCTTGCAGGGCAAGGTCGTTCACCTTGTAAACCACCCCGTCAATGTCATAGCCAAGGCTGGCGCGCTGCGCCTCTATCCGGCGGTAATGGGCCAGCATTTCCGGCGCATTGGCGCAAATTCGGGTCAGCGGGTTGGTGCTGAACCCCAGCGCTTTCAATCGGTTGATCGCGTCAAACTGGGTATCGGCCAGCGCTGCCGACACCTCGCCCCAGGCATAGGCAAAAAAGCTAAGCGGCCGGTCGCGGGTGATGGTGGCGTCAAGCTGGCGCAGTGATCCGGCGGCGGCGTTGCGCGGGTTGGCAAAGGTTTTTTGCCCCTGCTTTTCCTGCCGCCGGTTCAGTTCCAGAAAATCCTGCGTGCGCATATAAACCTCGCCGCGGACCTCCAGAATATCGGGGGCACCGTGCAGGGTTTGCGGGATATCGCCCACATGGCGGGCATTGGCGGTCACGTCTTCGCCAATCTGGCCATCGCCACGGGTAGCGGCGCGAACCAGCCGCCCCGATTCATAGCGCAGTGACAGTGACAACCCGTCGATCTTGGGTTCGGCGGTATAGGCCAGCGCGGCACCATCGGGAATCGACAGGAATTTGCGAATACGAGCGTCGAAATCGACGATATCCTGATCTTCAAAGGCGTTGCCCAGCGACAGCATCGCCACCCGATGCGCCACTTTGCCAAACCCCGAAGCCACCGGCGCGCCGACCTTTTCGCTGGGGCTGTCGGGGCGTTTCAACGCCGGAAACCGGGCCTCGATGGCCAGATTGCGGGCCTTCAGGGCATCATATTGCGCATCGGTAATCACCGGCGCATCATGCTGGTGATAGGCCAGATCCGCCGCGGCCATTTCGGCAGCGATTCGGGCCAGTTCCTGCGCAGCCTGGTTTGAATCAAGCTGATCAACCGGTGTTTCTTTACTCATCGGCTATTCCCCGCTATACTTTCTACAGGAAATAAGCCGAATTGCGCAGCGTTACCAGAAGAAACCTAAACGGCGATGGGTTGCATGGCCTCCTCGACCACCGGATCGCGCAGCACATAGCCCCGCCCCCATACCGTATCGATATAGTTTTCCCCGTCCAGCGCCACCGACAGCTTTTTGCGCAGCTTGCAGATAAACACGTCGATGATTTTCAGTTCCGGTTCATCCATGCCACCGTAAAGGTGGTTCAAAAACATTTCCTTGGTCAAGGTGGTGCCCTTGCGCAGGCTCAGCAGTTCGAACATCTGGTATTCCTTGCCGGTCAGATGCACCGGACGCCCGCCCACTTCGACGGTCTTGGCATCCAGATTGACGGTGATTCGACCGGTCTGGATGGTGGATTGCGCATGCCCCTTGGAGCGCCGCACAATCGCATGGATTCGCGCCACCAGTTCTTCGCGGTGGAACGGCTTGGTCAGATAGTCATCGGCGCCAAATCCAAAGCCCTTGATCTTGTTTTCGGTGTCGTCCAACCCCGAAAGAATCAGGATCGGCGTGTCTATCTTGGCAAGGCGCAACTGGCGCAGCACCTCGTGGCCGTTCATATCGGGCAGGTTCAGGTCGAGCAAAATCAGGTCATAATCGTACAATTTGGCCAGATCGATGCCCTCCTCTCCCAGATCGGTGGAATAGACATTCAGGTTGGCACTCGCCAGCATCATTTCGATGCTTTTGGAGGTCATCGGGTCGTCTTCGACAAGTAATACGCGCATGGTTAATCCTTTGGTTTCTGGTCTTCCCTTCGCAACTTGGTTAACTATTCCGCAAAAAGGTTAACCAACCATTACGCGCCATTAACTTTATCCACTTTCGTTAAAGTTGTCTATACTCTTGTAGCTTGGTCACCCGCAATCCCTTTTTCCCATGGTTGGCCATGGCCGACAGCCATGAATTGAACTCCTCATCCGACAGGCCGTACATATCGCAGGCCTCATCCTTGGAGAGCATTCCCACCGCCACGGCCCGCACCACCGTTGCCTTGCGTCGCGCCACCCAGCGCGTCGTATTTGGCGATGGCAATTCGGAACGGAACAGAATCGTACCGTCAGGCAGGGCCACATAGGCGGGCCCTTTGTCTTTCTTGATAAACATATTATCCTCGCTTTTTTCTTCACCCGCCCCGAATTTGCCCGCCATCGGTTAACGCAATCTGAATCCGCGCCTTGAGAGTGTTTAAGATTTGCCTATATATTGCGTTGAATTATTCCGGAGCAGCCGATGAACACCCTGAACAGTCTTGGCATTGCCAAACCCGTTTCCCAGACCCGCGTGGTGGTTGCCATGTCGGGCGGGGTTGATTCGTCGGTGGTGGCGGCGCAGCTGGCGACCGAAGGTTATGACGTGGTGGGGGTGACGTTGCAGCTTTATGACCACGGCGCAGCGCTGGCCAAAAAGGGCGCGTGTTGTGCGGGTCGAGATATCCACGATGCGCGCCGCGTGGCCGAGGAAATGGGGTTTCCGCATTACGTGCTGGACTATGAAAACATCTTTCAGGAAACGGTGATAGACGAATTTGCCGATGCCTATCTGGCCGGCGCAACGCCGGTGCCCTGCATCCGCTGCAACGAACGGGTGAAATTCGTTGATCTGCTGGCTACGGCCAAGGATCTGGGGGCCGATTGCATGGCGACCGGCCATTATATCCAGCGTTTCGACGGTGATAGCGGGCCGGAACTGCACCGCGCCGCCGACCCTGATCGCGACCAGTCTTATTTTCTGTTTACCACTACGCCCGAGCAACTGGATTACCTGCGCTTCCCGCTTGGCCATCTGAAATCCAAGGCCGAAACCCGCGCGCTGGCCCGCAAGTTCGGCCTGCCGGTGGCCGACAAACCCGACAGTCAGGATATCTGCTTTGTGCCCAACGGGTCGTATGCCTCGGTCATCGAAAAACTGCGCCCCGGCGCGGCAGAGGCGGGCGATATCGTGCATCTGGACGGCGAAATCCTTGGCCGCCACAAGGGGGTTATCCACTATACTATCGGGCAGCGGCGCGGGCTGGGCATTGGCGGAAGAGAGCCGCTTTATGTAGTCCGGCTTGACGCGGAATCAAAGCAGGTGATCGTTGGCCCGCGCGAAGCGTTGAAAACCAAAACCTTTATGATCAAAGAGATAAACTGGTTAGGTCATCCGGATTTTACCGATGCGCCCGCGGGCGGCTGGCCGGTGCTGGTCAAGGTGCGCTCTACCCGCCCGCCCGAACCGGCCACGGTTTTGCCCATGGCGGGCGGTCGGGCGCAGGTGACGCTGGACAAGGCCGAGGACGGTATTTCGGCCGGTCAGGCCTGCGTGTTCTATGCGCCCCAAGGCAGCCGGATTCTGGGCGGTGGCTGGATTACCGACACGCCCTGAACGCCGGTTCGAAACTGTCGCGCAACCAGTCGATGGTTGCCTGAATGCGCTTGGTTTCCAACGTGTCGGGATGGGTGTGCATCCACAGGGTGCGTTCCAGTTCCGGCGCACCGCTGCTGACCCGCACAAGGCGCGCATCCTCCGCCGCCAAACACATCGGCAGCAGCCCGCGCCCCACGCCCGAAGCTATCGCCTGTTTCAGCACCATGGCATCGGTCGAGGTCAGCCGCAGGGGTTCATCACTGCCTTGCAGTTTTTGCGCCAGCGAATCGATCACCGGACGGCAGGCATCCTCGTCATAGAACATCACCCAACCCTTGGCGTCGGGCTTTTCATCGATACTTTTGTAAACCGCATAGGGCACCTTGCCCAGATCGATGGTGAATTCGCCCATTTGCGGGTTCTTTTCGAACCACAGTGAAACGGTCGCCTCGCCGCGCACATGGCTGTTGCGCAGCAAGGTGTTGACCCGCAAATCCATTCGGGGATTTTGTTCCAGAAAGGCAGAACCGGTGGTCTGGATCAGGCGCGCCAGCGTCCAGGCATTGCCCACCAGCCGCACCGTGCCAACCGCCGAATGGACCTTTGAAACCACCTCGTCCGCCATGGCGTTGACGCTGGATTCTACCTCTTTGGCCCGCAGAATGGCCGCTTCACCGGCCTGCGTCGGTGCAAATCCGGCCTTGGAGCGCACAAACAGCACCACGCCCAACTCAGCCTCCAGTTGCGAGAGCCGCCGACCGGCGGTGGACTGGTCCAGCTTCAGAAATTGCGCAGCCCGGGTGAGCGAGCCCTCGCGGCTGATGGCCAACAGTATTTGCAGGTTATCCCAACGCATTCCGAAACCTTTCACACGCCCGCCGTTGCGCAGGCTGGCGTATTTTCTGGAGTAACGCTAATCGATTCATGCCAGAAAATCCATGGGGAAACTTGACCCAAGCGGCAGTTCGGTGCTTAACTGTTTCGTGATTTACCCTGTTAACAAGAAGGACTTATCCGGTATGACTTTTTCTAAGCTGCTATTTCCGTTTGTGCTGATCTTTAGTCTGGTATCAAGCGTCGCAAATGCGTTCCCCTGGGATGAATGGACCAACTACAACACGATTTACTCGCGTGGCAACTGGGTGCTGGACCAGAATTATTACAATGATGGTTCGCAAAGCTGCGAAAGCCGCACCGACCGCAACGGTTACCGGTTCAGCATTTTTACCCTTAGTTCGGGCGACTATGTGATCCAGTTTGCCAATGATAACTGGTCGTTTGGCGATACCATGATCGGGCAGGATTTTGTGGTACAGATCGACCGTCATGCGCCATGGGAAATTTCCGGAAACAAGCTGGGCAGCAAGCTGAGCATTGTCGTAACACCGCCCAGCGATTCGCTTAGCCGGTTCTTTAGCGAGGTTGCGCGGGGCATCACCCTTTATCTGATGAATGATCGCGGCGTTGAAATCACCCGCTTTTCGTTGCGCGGCACCTCGCGCACCCTCGACCAGCACCGCTATTGCGAGCGTCAGATGTTTGGTGGCGGGTTTGGCAGCCGATCCGACCCCTTTAACTGATCCAACCAACAGGGCGCCAATTCTGGCGCCCTTTTACTGAAAGGTTCCCCCATTATGTCCGTGCTGGAAAAAGTGCTGTCCCATCTGGATAGTGATCGTGAAAACGCGCTTGATCGCCTGTTTGATTTTTTGCGGATCGAAAGCGTATCCACCGACCCGGCCTATGCGGCGCAATGCGTCAAGGCGGCGGACTGGCTGGTGGAGGATCTGCGCTCTATCGGGTTTACGGTGTCGCGGCGCGATACGCCCGGTCATCCGATGGTGGTGGCCCATTCGGGCGGCGACGGCCCGCACCTGCTGTTTTACGGGCACTATGATGTGCAACCGGTTGACCCGCTGGAGCTGTGGGACCGCCCGCCCTTTGATCCGGCGTTAGAGGAAACCGACACCGGCACGGTCATTCGCGGGCGCGGGGCCTCGGATGACAAGGGCCAGTTGATGACCTTTATCGAGGCCTGCCGCGCCTATAAGGCCGTGACCGGCGCGCTGCCCGCCAATATCACCATCCTTTCGGAAGGAGAGGAGGAGAGCGGCTCTCCGTCGCTGATCCCGTTCCTGCGCGAGAACGCCGACGAGTTGCGCGCCGATTACGCACTGGTCTGTGATACCGGTATGTTCGACGCCGATACGCCTGCCATAACCACCATGCTGCGCGGGATGGTATCCGAGGATTTCACCATTCACGCGGCCGACAAAGACCTGCATTCGGGCCTGTATGGCGGCGCGGCGATCAATCCGGCGCGGGTGCTGGTCAAGGCGCTGGCCGGGCTGCACGATGATAACGGGCGCATCACCCTGCCCGGGTTCTATGACGGCGTGTCCGAGGTGCCTGCGGCGCTCAAGGCGCAATGGGATAAGATGGGGTTTGACGGCGAGGCCTTCCTGAAAGGGGTCGACCTATCGGTGCCTGCCGGAGAGCAGGGCTATTCGGTGCTGGAACAGATCTGGGCGCGCCCGACCTGCGACATCAACGGGATCTGGGGCGGCTATACAGGCGCGGGTTTCAAAACCGTCCTGCCCGCCGAAGCCAGCGCCAAGGTGTCGTTCCGGCTGGTCGGCAATCAGGACCACACGGCGATTCAAGCGGCGTTCCGGGACTATATGCAATCGTGCCTGCCCGCGGATTGCACTATCAGCTATCGCAACAAAGACGGGGCCGGCGCCACCAATATGCCCATCGACGCACCCCATTTCGAACAGGCCCGTCAGGCGCTGTCGGATGAATGGCCGCGCGAGGCAGTCTATGTGGGCATGGGCTGTTCTATCCCGATTGTCGGACATTTCCAGCAAATACTGGGAATGGATTCCGTGCTGATCGGATTCGGGCTGGAAGATGACCAGATCCACTCTCCGAATGAAAAATACAACCTGAGCAGCTTTCAAAAAGGCGCCCGAAGCTGGGCGCGCATCCTGAACGCCATCACCTGACCCCGTTCCGTCATCCGGTAGAGGGGGGGCGTTTTGAAACAAGTTTCAAAACGCGTTGCGACACCATGGCCTCACTGCGTTCGGTTTTGGAGCCACACGAAGGGCAGCACCTGAAAAGGTGAGCACAGTGCCGTTTTAAGGTTTTGCCATTCTGGCAAAAGGGGTATCGCCAAGCACCATCGGGGGGTACGCGCATTCATGCGCGAGGGGGGCTGTGGCCCCCCTTTTCCGCCGAACGAAGTGAGGCCATGGTGTCGCAACCGCCTTTGAAGCTTGCTTCAAAGGCGACATGTGCTGCTACCTAGCGGCGGGATCGCCAGCCTCCCTGGCGTTTACGGGTTGCGGGGCCGGTGGTTATGGCCTGAAAAAGGATGGCGCTCATCGGGTGGTTCGGGGCGGTCGGGGCATAGCGCGAATGCAGCGTTTTCACCGCATCGATCAATTGCGGCTCGGGAATCCCCAGTGCCCAGTCCAGAAAGATCGTGCGGCATTGTTCGGCGCTGATATCCGCCATCCGGTAGGATTCAAAGATTAGTCCACGCGGATCATTCGGGTCACTGGTCTTTTCCATCGCTGCATTTCCCCAGTTTTTTATCCACCAGCCTTTCCATTTTTTGCCGCGTTTCGTCAAGCACTTGTTGCAGCGCCCCGACATCGGGCACCCCCGCGGCCTGCGCGACTATGGCCATAGCCCCGCGCCCTGCCCTGACCGGATCCAGCACCCCGTCAACCGCCAACCGCCCGACCTGCTGCACGGCGCGATACAGATCGAGCGCCCGCGTTACCGCATCGGCATCCGTATCGCCTAGCCAGCCCTGCGCGCGCAGCGCCGCCAGCATATCCACCGGATTACCGCGCACGCCCAGGCCGGTAATCAGCACACCCGATTGCAACAGCAATTCGACATCCATCAGCCGTCCGGCCCCGTGCTTGATCTCGAACGGGTTTTGCGCCTCGGCTCCGCGCGCCTGCACCAGGCGGGCGCGCATATCGTGCATGGCGTCCAGCACCGTTTGCGCCGGGCGCTCAACGGCCAGGGTTCGGGCAATCACCGCTTCGGCACTGGCTGCAACCGGCGCGGCCCCCGCAACCACGCGCGCGCGCAGCAGGGCCATGTGCTCCCACATCCAGGCCTTGTTCTGCTGGTAATCGGCAAAGCCATCGACCGAGGTCGCCACCGGCCCGCTGCGCCCCGATGGGCGCAGGCGCATATCGACCTCGTACAGGCCGCCGCGACTGGTGGCCACGGTCAGGGCCGAAATAAACGTCTGGGTCAGGCGCGCGTAATAGGGCTGGATCGCCAGCGCGCG
>JALXER010000057.1 GCA_027069385.1 Paracoccaceae bacterium | reverse complement strand
ATCTTATATTTCTGCTTAAGAAAATTTCTATATAATTGTAAAAATCTACGGGGGTTGTAATGATACTTTTTTATCGTGTTTTACGTATGGTATTAGGTTTACTTTTTCTTCAGTCTGCTTTTCTTTATGCCGGTTCGAAGAATGTTTACAAAGCGACATCACCGGTTGTCTCCGTTGATGTTTCTGGATTTTATATTGGAGCAGGAGTGGGTTGGATGCGCCTGAAGGATGACTATACGCTTGAATTTTTTGAAACATTTCCTCTGATGCTTCAAGCAGGGTATCGACTAAACGAATATGTATCTCTTGAAGCAAGATACGTTCGGGATAACGGAAAGGTTCGCTACGAAAACGGTAACACTCCCAATCCGGATTACGATGACTATCCTACTCTTTTCTCGAACAAGGGGCTTTATCTGAAAGTCTCTTATCCATGGGAACGGTTGTCACTGTACGCCCTTTTGGGATATGGGGAAGTCTCCTTGACCCACATCAAAGGAGCGAAACGTGCTGAGCGTGGCTTTCAGTGGGGTGCCGGAATTTCCTATAAATTGTCGGATCATTTTGATCTTTTTACAGACTACACTCGCCTATATGGTGGTAAAGGGTTTAGCGGTCGTGCAAGAAAAAAAGAGACGCACGCTGATCTTATTATGATGGGGGTAACGTATGTTTTCTAAAATGGGAACAAAATTTTTTACGATTGTGCTTACAGGTATTTTTCTTGTTGGGCTTTCTGCATGTAGCGGTAATAACTCCGGAGGAGAACAGTCTGACACAACGCTTCTGGATGATGGAAATTCTACGCCACCTTCCTCGAATACACCACAGAGTACAGACACCAACGGAACGTCTTCCCCAACGGAACCCCCTCAAGTAGTCGATGGTAACAGTACGACACAAAACAGGCCGCCAATAGCCTATGATGCCAATACCTCCACCTTGGAGGAGACCTCGGTTGCTCTCACACTTGGAGGAGAAGATCCTGATGGAGATGCACTCAGTTTTGTGCTTCTTACTCAGCCTACACATGGCACCCTCAGTGGCACGGCACCTGGCATCCGCTACACTCCGGAGTTGAACTTTAACGGAAAGGATCGCTTTACGTTTCGTGTCAACGATGGAATGAATGACTCTTCGCCGGCTACGGTTGAGATCACCGTCATGCCCGTCAACGATGCTCCTGTGGCGCGGGATGACAACGCCACGACTCCTGAGGATACCGGGATCAGTATCGATGTGCTTGCCAACGATCATGACCGTGATGGGACTCTGGACAGTACAACCTTCCACATGGTTCGTGACGCAACACATGGAACGGTAATTTTCACTGATGGCAAAGCAAGCTACACGCCCAATCTCAACTACCATGGCACAGATAACTTCAGCTACAGAGTCAAGGACAACGAAGGGCTGGTTTCTAATGAAGCAACGGTAACAATTACAGTCAATAGCGTCAACGATGCACCCCGCGCCCAGGAGCAAAACCTCACAACCGAAGAGGATACCAATCTCAGTATCATATTGATAGGAAGCGACGAAGACAAGGATGCGCTGAGATACATTGTATTGACCCAGCCGACGCACGGTACCCTCAGTGGCACAGCACCCCATGTGACCTATACCCCCACTGCAAACTTCAATGGTACCGACCGCTTTAGCTTCAAAGTAAATGATGGAACAGTCGATTCGGCAGAGGCCACAGTCACGATCGTGGTAACACCCGTTAATGATGCCCCGGTGGCTAATGATGATAATACAACAACCGATGAAGATACCAACCTGACCATCGATGTCCTTGGTAATGACAGGGATAGTGACGGTACTTTGGACAAGAGCACGCTAACGGTTATCAAAGCACCTATACATGGTATAACCAAAACAACAAATGGCAAGATAGAGTATGTGCCCTTTGCAAACTATAGTGGAGCGGATACCTTTACGTATAATGTACAAGATAATGAAGGCGCCATGTCGAATGAGGCACATGTCCAAATAGGGGTTGTTCCTGTCAACGATGCACCTGTTGCGCAGGATGATAATGCGACGACTTCTGAAAATATTTCCATTGCCATCGATCCACTTCTCAACGATACTGATCCGGACGGGAATGTTTCGGATCTTCGTATTGTTTCCATAACGCAGCCCTATTCAGGTTCGGCTCTATTGGAGGGGAATCGAGTCTATTATGCCCCTCCAAGTGGTCATGCGCAAGAAGATAACCTGACCTATACGATTGAAGATAAGGATGGGGGAAGAGCTACTGGTCTGATACGCATCACAATCCTTTCGGTCAATGAAGCCCCCATCGCGCACAATCAAAAATTGCACACGCCCGAAGAGACGCCGATCAATTTCGAACTCAACGCAACCGATCCCGATGGAGACAGTTTGCATTACCATATTACGCTCTTTCCCGCACATGGGACT
>JALXER010000056.1 GCA_027069385.1 Paracoccaceae bacterium | reverse complement strand
CAGTTCTGGGCCACCCGCGGGCCCATATGGGCCAGTTCGAAATCTTCGCGCAGGCGCTCTCCGGCCTCGATCAGGTCGGGCGACAAGAACGCCACCCCGCCCGCACCACGCCGCCGCCCCAGCAGGGCCAGCGGGCTTTCGGCCAGATTATAGCGTATCGGGCGCGGCTTTTCCCCCGGCTCTGCCACGGTGCGGGTTTCAAACACACGGTGCTGGTCCTGAAACGCATCGCCGCGCTGGTCGTCAAACAGCATCCGCTTTAACGCCGCGCGCCCGACCGGCGTAATGGTATAGCGCCCGACCTTGCCAACCTGCTGCCCGGTAATCCATTCCTGCATGACCATTTCATGCACCACCTCGCGTTTTACCGCAGCGGTCTTGCGGGGCATATCGCCGCCAACATCCCGAAAAACAATCGCTTTTTCCGCCTTTTGCGAGGCCAGCAGGTAAGCACCGGTTTCGCATAACCGGCGCAGAATCCGTTTGGCCTCGGGGGTATGGTTATCTTGTGACTCCATTTTGCGTTTCTCCTTGCGCGAGGGGGGATTGGACAGAAAACGGCGGGCGACAACGTCAAAAGCCTGATCCAGCAGCGGATCTTCTCTTTGGGCTTCGACCTTGCGGACCTGCCGCGATATGGTAGAGGCGTGACAGCCCTTTTCGCGGGCGATCTGGCGAATGGGCAGGCCCAGCGTGGTGTGGCTTAGATAGGTCACCGCGATTTCGGGCACCCAGTCGGGCAGCGCCTCGGTGATCGGGCCAAGGTTGAAAAAGCCATCCGGTTCTTTGGTGCTTGATTCGGCCACTTGTCGCCCTTTTAGTTAAAATTTTAGACAAATCATCCATAAAAAATCATGGATAAGAATCTGTTAACTTTTCGATTTCGCCGAGTATATTTACCAATTGTTATCAATTGCCTACAGCACCGAACTCATGTAATGGATTATGCGCAACAACCTATGATTGTGCGTTAGGCTGGATCAATTCAGCCGCTATAGGAGCCAATCATGCAGAATAATTCCGCCCGCCCAGCCGCCATTCGACGCCCGAAAATACTGGTAAACACCGCGCGGGCCTGCGCCCGACAGTATCGGCGCGGGCGTGTCGTTGCCCGGCTGGTACCTTCGGCGCAGCAAGCCAACCGGACAGCGGTAATACAGGCGCTGCAACAGGCCGAAGCCGAGGCCAACGCGGCACGAAAACAGGGCGACATTACCTATAGCGTTCGCCAGCATATCGACCTGCTTGCGGCGCTGATTGCGGAACAAACAACGCCTTGTAAGCCTAGGTAATCTAAAGAAAACTGTCCGGCATGGATGCTTTCTTGCGCGTGATATAGTCTTGCAATGCCTCGTCAATACCCGGGTCGATGGGCGGGGCCACATAATCGCCCAGCATCTTTTTGACCCGCTCGGCGGCAAGGGCCTCGGTATCGCGCCCGCCCTCCTCGGTCCAAGTTTCGAACGGCTTGTAATCCAGCAGGTCCGAGCGCCAGAACGCATCTTTGAAATTGGCCTGCGTATGGGCGCAGCCCAGATAGTGCCCGCCCGGCCCGACCTCGCGAATCGCATCCAGCGCCTGCCCGTTGGCCGATACATCAACCCCGTTGGCAATGCTGTGCAATGCGCCCAACTGGTCCGCATCCATCACGAATTTTTCGAAACTCGACACCAGACCGCCCTCCAGCCAGCCGCAGGCATGTAACATAAAGTTTACCCCGCCCAGCAGCGCCGCATTCAGCGTGTTGGCGGTTTCAAAGGCCGCCTGCGCATCGGGCAGCTTGGCCCCGCACAGCCCCCCGCCCGAGCGGAACGGCAGGTTAAGGCGGCGCGCCAGCTGTCCGGCTCCGTACAGAATTTTACTGGCCTCGGGCGTACCAAAGGTCGGCGCGCCCGAATTCATGTCGATCGAGGTCACAAAGGTACCAAAGATCACCGGCGCGCCGGGGCGGATCAGTTGCGCATAGGCCACCCCCGCCAGCACCTCGGCCAGCACCTGCGTCAGGGTGCCCGCCACCGAAACCGGCGCCATCGCCCCGCCAACGATAAACGGTGAAATGATGCAGGCCTGTCCGGCACTGGCATAGGCCTCTAACGCGCCGGTCATGATCGGGTCAAAGGTCAGCGGAGAGTTGATGTTGATCAGCGAGGTCATCACGGCGTTCTGATCGACAAAATCCGCGCCGAACAGAATCTTGGCCATTTCGACCGAATCGCGCGCCCGCTCCGGCGCGGTCACCGAGCCCATGAACGGTTTGTCGCTTAGGGTCATATGGGCATAAAGCATGTCCAGATGGCGCTTGTTGACCGGTATGTCGGTTGGCTCGCATACCGTGCCGCCCGAGTGGTGCAGATACTTGGACATATAGCCCAGTTTGACGAATTTCTGGAAATCGTCCAGCGTCCCATAGCGCCGCCCTCCGTCGCGGTCGCGCACGAATGGCGGGCCATAGACCGGTGCCAACACCAGCGATTTACCCCCGATTTCGACATTGCGGGCCGGATTGCGGGCGTGCTGGGTGATGGTAGCGGGCGCGGTTTTGCACAATTGCCGCGCCAGCCCGCGCGGAATGCGCACCCGCTGCCCCTGCACATCGGCCCCCGCATCGCGCCAGCGCTGCAACGCGCCCTCGTCATCGACAAAATCGACGCCGATTTCCTCTAGCACCGTTTCGGCGTTGGCCTCGATGATCTCGATGGCCTCGGCGTCCAGAATCTCGAAATTCGGGATCTTCCGCTCGATAAACCCGACGGTTTCAAAGCTGACCCTGGAGCGCGCGGCGCGGCGGGCAGCGCCACCCCCACGGGCGCGGCGGGCACGCGGGGCGGTCGATTCGGGCGATAAGGTGGGGCGAGGCATGGCGACTCCGGCAAAATGGGGGTTTCGGACCAGTATAGGCAAGGCAGCCTTTCCCGAAACCCCAAACCCGCCCACTTTTTACCTTTTCGCGACACGGACGCGCCTGCCAACTTGCCAAACCGGTATTGGGGCTTTATGGCAGTTTCCATGACTGATTCATCCCATGACCGCCTGTTAATCATCGACTTTGGATCGCAAGTTACGCAGCTGATTGCGCGTCGCCTGCGCGAGTTGAATGTCTATTGCGAAATCCATCCGTTCAACAAGGTTGACGCGGCTTTTCTGGAAAGGTTTGCCCCCAAAGCGGTGATCCTGTCGGGCGGGCCGTCCAGCGTGATCGATGCCGGTTCGCCGCGCCCCCCCGAGGCGCTGTTCAGCCTTGGGGTGCCGGTGCTGGGAATCTGTTACGGCCAGCAGGTGATGATGCAAATGCTGGGCGGACAGGTCGAAACGGGCCACGGCACCGCCGAATTCGGCCGCGCCTATGTGACCCCGCAAGCCAGCCTGCCGCTGCTGGATGGCTGGTTTGCCGACGGGGATGAGCAGGTCTGGATGTCGCACGGTGATCATGTTGCCCGGATCGCCCCGGGATTTGCGGTGTACGGCACCTCGCCCAACGCACCGTTTGCCATTACCGCCGATCCGGCGCGGCATTTCTATGCGGTGCAGTTCCACCCCGAGGTGCACCACACCCCCAACGGCGCGCGCCTTTACGAAAACTTTGTGCGCTTGGCAGGGTTTACCGGCGACTGGACCATGGGGGCCTATCGCGAAGAAGCCATTCGCCGGATTCGCGAACAGGTGGGTGATGCCAAGGTAATTTGCGGGTTGTCCGGCGGGGTTGACAGCTCGGTCGCGGCGGTGCTGATCCACGAGGCGATCGGCGACCAACTGACCTGCGTTTTCGTTGACCACGGGTTGTTGCGCCTGAACGAGGCCGAGGAAGTGGTCGAGATGTTCCGCGACCACTATAACATGCCGCTGATCCACGCGGACGAGCGCGAATTGTTCCTTGGCGAACTGGACGGCGTCAGTGACCCCGAAACCAAGCGCAAGATCATCGGCAAGCTGTTCATCGACGTATTCCAGAAACACGCGGCCGAGGTCGGCGGGGCCAAGTTTCTGGCCCAAGGCACACTCTATCCCGATGTGATCGAAAGCGTCAGCTTTTCCGGTGGCCCGTCGGCAACGATCAAAAGCCACCATAATGTCGGCGGCCTGCCCGAAAAGATGGGCCTGAAACTGGTCGAACCGCTGCGCGAGCTGTTCAAGGACGAGGTCCGCGCCCTTGGTCGCGAATTGGGCCTGCCCGACAGTTTTATCGGCCGCCATCCCTTTCCCGGTCCGGGACTGGCGATTCGCTGCCCGGGTGAAATCACCCGCGAAAAGCTGGAGATCCTGCGCAAGGCCGATGCGGTTTATATCGACCAGATCCGCAAGCACGGGCTGTATGATGACATCTGGCAAGCCTTTGTTGCCATCCTGCCGGTGCGCACGGTCGGGGTGATGGGCGACGGGCGCACCTATGATTTCGCCTGCGCCCTGCGCGCGGTGACATCCGTGGACGGCATGACCGCCGACTATTACCCGTTTTCCCATGAATTTCTGGGCGAAACCGCCACGCGGATCATCAACGAGGTCGAAGGCATCAACCGCGTGACCTATGACATCACCTCCAAGCCGCCGGGCACCATAGAGTGGGAATAGGCTGGACAGACCACCGGTCGATTGCCTAAACTACGGTCAACAAAGGGGGAAACCATGCCCAAAGTATATCTCGAAGGCCTGCTGGTGGCCGAAACCGCCGCGCATCATGCGATTGTCGATCTGTATCTGGAAGACCATATTCTGTTAACCCGCGCCGAACCGGGTTGCATCAAGTTTGAAGTCACCGAAGACCCAAAACGCCGCGGCTATTTCCATGTATCCGAGGAATTCGAATCCGAGGAAGACTTTGAATTCCACCAGCAACGCTCCCGCGATAGCGAATGGGGTCAGGTCTCGGCTCCGCTGGAGCGCCGGTTCAAGAAACGGGTCGAATAGCGCCTATTTGATTGACGTATCCAGCTTGGCGCCCTGTTTGACACCATGGTCTGATTCCTTGTCAAAGCTTTCATGAATCGCAAGCAGCCGCTTACGTAATTTGTCGTCGGCATAGCTTTCCTTCACCTTGGAAATCATCGCCTTTTGTGCCGCTTTCAAGGCATCCTTTTTGGTTTTTCCTTTGGCTTCGAGAGTCAGCACGGCCAACTCCTTCACAATTTTTTTGGTTTCTTTCGCCGCCCGGGCGACATGCTCTTTTTCATGATCGAGCAGCTTGGCCGAAAACCGTTTCCATTCCGCCTTGGCTTTTTTGCTCAGCGCTTTATCCGATTTGAGCTTGGGCATTTTGATTGCCCCCGAATAGATCACGGAGCCGCCCGATACGGTAACCTTGGCGACATAACCCTTTTTCTTGTCTTTTTCGAATTTGACGGCAAATTTCAGGTTGCCTTTGATCGGTGTTACGGTCAACGCAGGCAAACGCTTTCCCCCTTCTTTGGGGCCTTTCTTCATCATGCTCGCCAAAATCGTCTTAAGGTCTTTTCCCTCGACCGCATAATACGAGGTTTTGACACCCCCAAATTTCACGCTCAAAGCCATAGTGTTTCTCCTGAAATAAGGCGCTTATGGCCGGACTATACGCCCAGTTTTGGCTGGATCAAGGTTGCGCTGTTCCTTGGCATGTCGATCCCGTAGGGTGCGGGCATGAATGGCGAATCCCGAACCTTGGCGGCATTTTGGTGGATGATGGGCGCGGTGGTGTCTTTTGTCCTGATGGCGGTTGCGGGGCGGGAAATTTCGGTAGAGCTGAACACGTTCGAGCTGATGCTCTATCGTTCGATCATCGGTTTCCTGCTGGTGCTTGGGGTGGTTGCCCTTTCAAAGCGCGGGTTTTCGCAGGTGCGCACCACCCTGTTCAAACGGCATTTATGGCGCAGCACCATTCATTTCACCGGTCAGAACCTGTGGTTCTATGCCATTGCGCTGATCCCGTTGTCGCAACTGGTGGCAATCGAGTTCACCAACCCGCTCTGGGTGGCGCTGCTGGCTCCGCTGATGCTGGGAGAGGCCCTGACCCGCAAGACCCTGTTCATCGCCATTACCGGCTTTGTCGGGGTGGTGATCGTGGCCGATCCGGGAGGCTCGGCGCTGACCATGGCACATTTTGCCGCCATTGGCGCGGCCATCGGGTTTGCGCTGACGACCATCGCCACGCGGCAGATCATGCGCCGCGACACGGTGCTGTGCGTGTTGTTCTGGATGACCCTGATTCAGGCGGGTTTTGCGCTGGTGATCGCCCTGCCCGGCGGTATCCCGTGGCCCTCGGCTGCCATATGGCCGTGGCTGTTCGTGGTCGGGACGGGCGGAGTCAGCGCGCATTATTGCCTGACCGCGGCGCTTGGCCTTGCACCGGCAACCATTGTCGCCCCGATGGACTTTATCCGCTTGCCGGTGATAACGCTGGTGGGGTTGCTGGCCTATGGCGAGCAGCCAAAGACGTCATTCGCCATCGGCGCGATCATCATTATTGCCGCCAATATTGTTAACCTGAGGCAACGCCCCTAGGGCGTGGACCTAGCCGAGCATCGCCTTGATCGCCGCGCCCGCTTTGCCAAAATCCATCTGGCCGTTATACTTGTTTTTCAACTCGCCCATGATTTTGCCCATGTCGCGAATGGATTGCGCCCCGACCGACTTGATCGCTTCCTGAATGGCGGCCTCGACCTCGGATTCGTTCAGTTGCTTGGGCAGGAATTCCTCGATCACCTTGATCTCGTTGCGCTCACCTTCGGCAGAATCGATCCGCCCGGCTTCTTCATAGGTTTTGGCGCTTTCGATACGCTGTTTGATCATCTTGGCCAGAATGCCCATGATATCGTCGTCGCTGACCCCCTGGGTGTTGTCGGCACTGCGCGAAGAGATATCCTTGTCCTTGATTGCTGCAATCATCAGGCGGATGGTGGATAGCCGCTTTTTGTCCTTGTCGCGCATGGCCTCTTTCATGGCAGTGGTCAAACGGGATCGAAGCATGGGTTCACCTATAGTAGCACCGGCGGGCCGGCAGAATGGTCTGTTTAGCTTTTTGTTCATCAAGGCGCAATGGGGTGCGGGTAACTAATACAGGGTGAAACTGTGAAATAACCACTCGATCAACCCCTTGACCTTACAGAGACACGGTTCTAGGTTCCAGAAAAATTTACCAAGGATAGTTTGATGCCGGTTTCCGCCCTGTCTGATCAGGCCCGCGCCCTTGCGCCCGCGCCCCATTCCAACCCGACCGCCTGCATCGCGCTGGCCGATGGCACAGTGCTTTACGGGCGCGGGTTTGGCGCGACCGGCGTTGCGGTGGCCGAGATGTGCTTCAACACCGCCATGACCGGCTATCAGGAAATCATGACCGACCCGTCCTATGCCGGTCAGGTGATCACCTTTACCTTTCCGCATATCGGCAATACCGGCACCCTGCCCGAGGATATGGAATCGCCTGTCCCCTTTGCAAAGGGCATGGTGGTGAAATGGGATCCGACCGAACCGAGCAACTGGCGCTCTAGCGCGCATCTGTCCGACTGGATGGCGACGCAGGGGCTGGTCGGTATCGGTGGCGTCGATACGCGCCGCCTGACCCGCGCCATCCGCATGCAGGGCGCGCCGCATGTGGCGATCGAACACGCGCCCGACGGGGATTTCGACATTGACGCGCTGATCGCCCGCGCCCGCGGGTTTAACGGCATTGTCGGGGCCGATCTGGCCGCCGAAGTCACCTGCAAGGCCCCCTATCAATGGGATGAAACCCGCTGGAATTGGCCCGACGGGTACGGCACCCGCACCGAACCCCGCTTTCACGTTGTGGCGGTCGATTACGGGGCCAAACGCAATATCCTGCGCTGTCTGGCCAGCGCGGGCTGCGCAGTAACGGTGCTGCCAGCCTCGGCCACTGCCGACGAAATTCTG
This sequence comes from Paracoccaceae bacterium, assembly GCA_027069385.1. Taxonomy (GTDB): domain Bacteria; phylum Pseudomonadota; class Alphaproteobacteria; order Rhodobacterales; family Rhodobacteraceae; genus UBA3077. The sequence goes on along the minus strand of JALXER010000056.1, from coordinate 392 downwards.
GCCCTGAATCCCGACGGGTTGTTCTTGTCCAACGGTCCGGGCGACCCGAGCGCAACCGGCGCGTACGCGGTGCCGATGATCAAGGATATTCTGGCGCGCTCCGACATGCCGGTTTTCGGCATTTGTCTGGGCCACGAGATGCTGGCGCTGGCGCTGGGGGCGCAGACCATCAAGATGAACCACGGCCATCACGGTGCCAACCATCCGGTCAAGGAACTTGCCACCGGCAAGGTCGAAATCACCTCGATGAACCACGGCTTCGCGGTTGATGCGCAAACCCTGCCCGAGGGCGTAGAGGAAACCCATGTCAGCCTGTTTGACGGTTCCAACTGCGGCATTGCCCTGAAAGACCGGCCGGTCTATTCGGTGCAACACCACCCCGAGGCCAGCCC